>JAGRBY010000002.1 GCA_020433835.1 Anaerolineae bacterium
TAGCTTTAAGTTCGGCTAACCACTTCTGATGCTCTTTAAGATTGCGCTTGGCAAAGTCAAGGCGGTTTCGATGTCGTTCCACTTCCTCTTGAATGATCGTGACTTTGCGCTCTAACCACTTGATTTTTTCTTGCTTGCTCATTTTGCCACCTCGATCAACTTAGAATCGCGTGGTAATTTGTGGACAGTAGACAAACCGAAGTCAACGATCATTCCGTCCTTATCGGCTTCTAATATCTTGCCAATCGTACCAGCCGGAATGACAAAGCCGGTTATAACGGAGCGTAGATCAACCGCTGCTCGAACAGTCAACAGGTCGTCTTTCGTGAGCCAGGTTGCGCCCTGTTCGGTTAATTGGCCGATGTCGGCTAGAACTTTTGTTTGGGTGTTTAATTGCCCGTTGTGGGCGTGTGGGGTAGAATTTTGATTAGACATTGCACATACTCCTATTAAGTCTATGTGTGGTGTTAGAAACGTCTCAGGGTTACCGGCCCTGGGGCGTTTCGTGTTTAGTTGGCTTGTCTTACTTTTGGTTTTTCAACTTCCCGCCGCTGCGCTTCCTGCTCCAACAAGCGCCGGATGACCGCCGATTGTGTCCGGTCATCCTGTTCAGCCAGTCGTACCAAAATAGCCTTTTGCGACGGCTCAAGAACTACTGACATAATAACTTTTTCCATTAGTTGCGCTCCTGTGATCGCTAAAGAAATCGTTTAATTTCATAAACAATCATACCATAACCATTGTTAATTTGTCAATAATGAGTTTTCAAATAAAATCAGGCAATGACATTTAGCGATTGGATAGCCGAAGAGTTAAAGGCGAGAGATATAAGCCAACGCCAGTTGGCAAAATTAGCAGGGATTGCCCAAGGTCACTTGTCCAATGTTCTGACCGGTAAAAGGGCGTTAACCGCCGATATGGTTATTCAAATTGCTAATGCTTTGGAAGTATCGCCAGTTGTAGCACTCACCAAGGCCGGTATATTGCCACCACAAGAGCAAGCCGACATAAATATCACGCTCCAAGAACTAATGGACATTGCCCGCCAATTGCCCGAAGATGCCCAGCAAGAGCTGCTTGATTATGCCCGGTTCAAGTTCCGGCGGAGTTAGTGTTACACCTACGGGCGCGGGGGTCTCAGGTGTTAAATTTTTAACACCTGAGTTACCCCTACGGGCGCGGTGAGCACGGTAGTGGAAACTTGTATAATATAAACAATTCCAACGTTACCCCTACGGGCGCGGTGGTGGGGTAGTCCTATCACCGGCCTTGATAGGACTACCCCACACAACTACGCAATACTGGCCGTGGGCGTCAATTCCTTGATTGCCGCTTTGCTGCTGTGTGGGTTATAATGGCTGAATAGAGCCGGGCCGCTGGTGAACTGGACGGTTTTACCCGTGGTTTTGCTTAGCTCAGCTTGCATCTTCTCCAAAATAATCTTTTGTTCGGCTGACTTCTCATTGAACTGTTTAATTAACTCGTCTAACATTTTGATTGCTCCTTATGCAAAGTTTAATTTAGTTCCGGCATATTCTGCCGATTGTTGATTACTTTTTGGCGTTTCGGCTTCCTTTTCGTTGACGTGGAAGATCGCGCCTGTCGCGTCCTCATTCCACTGGGAGAGGTATTTAACTATGTCGCCAGACTGCCCGAAAAAGTCCGATTTTTCACCAAACACTTCCAAAGCTGCCTGGTTAGCCTCTACCCATAGATTTCTGAATTCGTTGTCAACCTGTTCAAACTCTGCTTTGGCCTGCACGAGTTCCGGTGTTTGCTGTGCTGTCTGGTGATCAGAGTCTAACTGCTTAACCACGCTGCCCGTGTGAGCTTGTCCGGTAAAGCGCTGTTTTATCTGCCCCCGTAAGGATTGCGCCGCCATTTGTTCATAAGGATCGGCGCTTCGATACCACGCCTCAAAATGCTCTATTTGGCGGAAGTCAGACAACAAACCTTCAACGCGACGGGTGACAAAATTCAGCCGTTCATAATCAATATTCGGCCCGGTCTTTTGCGCTTCCTTCACCTTGGTACGCGCCTTTTGTATCCGACCGTAAAGGCTGTCAAGTTGCCTTGCTTCACGTTTGACCGCCTCATGAGCGTTCGCCTTGGCTTGCTCAACTTGCTCTTTCTTGTAAGCCGCTGAATATTTTTGCGCTTCCGGCGACTTCTCCCAATAAATCTTTTGCTCTTGGTAGTGATTTGTTGCGTCTTTGATTGACATGTTTATTTATCCTTTATGTAATAAAATTGTATTAATTGGCTTCTGTTTGCGCCCGGCTTCTACCACGCGCTTCCAATAATCTCTAAATTTTTCGCCCGGCATCCGTTCCGGTTCCCCGCCATCATAGAATGGGTTAAATGATTGATACTCGATTTTAACAGGCTCGGTATAACGCGCTTCGTTCGCGACGTTGGATAAGGCAATGAGGAAGTCTATTTTTAGCCGCCCTCCCTTCTTGAGAAAGATCATATTGTTACCCAATTCCTTGGCATTGGCCCCGGCGGGTGCATTGTCGATGTCTGAATGAGGATACAAAACAAGCTCACGATTGGCTATCATTTCTGACAAGGCCGTATCTTTCGGCCCTCTTGAACTGTGCGTCTGTGGGACTTCTATACAAGCAATGCCGACCTTGCGTAAATCTTCAGCCAGGCTCAAGGCTTGATACGGATCGAACCATACGCCCTGTAGGTTGTAATCATTCTTGACTTGCACAAGATAGGGATAGACGGTTGATTTTAGCTTCAACTTGGTTTTTCTGTCTTTACCCTTCCATACCTTGTGAAATGCCAGCTTGACGCGGCCCTCTTCAACGTATACGCCAACTAAAGCGCAATCGTCACCACCTGCACTTGTGGCAATATCCAAACCGACATACACAGCGTTACCGCTGCCTTTGGGTAATGACTTGTGATCGGAGTATATGAGCGCTTGCCATTCTTCAGGCTCGCAAAAGTTGCCAACACCTTCAACGAACAAACATTCAATCATACGGTTAAACTCAGCCGGTCGTAATGATTTACGCTGACTATCTAACCATTCCTCAGTTTGCCACGGTTGGCGGCAAGTGTGGGACCAAAAGACAAACGTTCTACCATTAGCCCAGCAAGCCGGGTTGCCATCCTCATTGACAATGTCGGCAAGCTCTTCAACCGGCTCCCCTTTTAGGCCACTCTCAAGCAGTTCTTGCCATAGTTCGGACTCACCAGCGTAGCCAGCATAGCCAATCGCAAAGCGCATAGAGTTAAGCCGGGTCGGGTCGGTTTTGTGTTCTGTCCATAGCCGCTGCGCGTCAAGGTATTGGTAAGCCCACAGTTCGTCAAACAAGGCTAGTGAGAAACGCGAACCGGCTGCGCCTTTGCTGTTGCTTGGTATAGCCTTAACAATGTTGCCATTGCTAAACGTGACTTCTGTCTTGTTGGGGTCAACCCGTGGTAGATGTGGGTTAGCCTCTACGCTGTCAGCCAAGCTCTTATACATCAAGCTAGCCGCTTGGTTTTGGGTGTTGCTAGCCATTATGATCGCGCTGTTTGTTTCGCCGTGTAAGGCTACATACTCAGCAACTAACCCGGCAATGGCTGTCTTACCGCTCTTAGCCGGTTCGCACCACGCTACAGTATCATAAGGCAAGCGCCCGTTATCATCGGGCGTGAAGATATGCTCTAATAATCGGGCGTGATAATCGGCAAGCTTGATAGGTGCTGACTTGAGTACCCACTTGCCATCCCGATAACTCCTATCGACATAAAATCCATAACGCGATTGCGCCCATTCAACTATATTTTTCATACGCGGGTTAACTCCTATTCGTTAGTAAATCGTCTTAAAATCAATCCTGATGCGTCTGAGAGGCTTCTGTACTGTCCTGTAGGATAGCCTCATAATCGAGTGTCTTATCATCGGCTTGCAGCTTGGCTAATTCAGCCAATTGATTGATCGCCTTATCATTACGCCAGCCGGATCGCTGGGCTAGCCGTTCGTAGGCTTCAATGTCGCCTTGCTCCGCTGCCCAGTGCCTAGCGCCCTTGAACCGAACAGACAACAAAACGTTGTCGGCAATCAAGTCAATCATTAAGCCTAATGCGCCGCTTGGCATATCATCGGGATTGAAGCCCAGCGTGTTTACAATATCACGGTGCAATAGCCGGTCATCCTCCGCAAGAGGTAAGCCTTTTTCAATGCGCCGCTCTACACCCGAAGCGCCGTGTTTTTCGGCTAAGTTGTTGCCTTCGCCTACTGATGTGCTGTTATAAGTCATAAACTAAACCTTAGAATATGTGGATAAAACGCTGATTTACCTTACTTTTTAAGCCTCAATAGTGCCTGAAATGTGCCTATTTTGGCCTATTTTACGCTGTTATGTCTACAATCTGCCGGTTTTACTTCGCCTAGCCTCAGTTATCCGAAGTAAAGCCTTGTCTATTCGTATTAGCAAGCCGGTTAACATTCTCCCGTTTCGCAAGTATGTTGGCTCCATTTGGCTGCAATGATTATGTCTAGTCATCCCTAACATTGTTTAATTGTTTAATCCTATTGTTTAACGCTAAACAATAGGAACCTATTTATTGTTTAGTTTAGTTCAATACCATGGCCAAAAAATAGCGAAATGAGAGCGGTTGAATACCATGCATTTTTTGTCTCGCCAAAGAAAAAAGCGCAGAAGGAAACAACCGCTCATGCCCGATATAATAGGAGTTTTACACTGTTTAAGCCAATGTCTCGATAAAACTACACTACGACAATTGAGCTATATTGTGCCAGCCATGTTGGCCATGACGGGACGAGTGACAATGTTAGGCCTCTCCCGCTGGACAGACAAAGGCGGGAGCTACCGGACCATTCAGCGGTTTTTCAATAGCCCCATTATGTGGGCCAAAGTAAACTGGTTTTTCATTCGGCATCATCTGCTTGACCCGGCAGATATCATTCTGATTGGCGGTGATGAGAGTGTCGTGACCAAGGCAGGCCAGAAGACTTACGGCCTGGGTCGTTTCTTCTCGTCACTGTACAGCAAGCCGGTGCCAGGATTATCATTTTTTAGTTTGTCGTTAATCAGTGTCAAAGAGCGCACCTCTTATCCAGTGATGATGGAGCAAGTGGTCAAAGAAAAAGAAGTAAAGTCGGCCAAAAAGAAATCAGGCCAAAAGGTCAAAAAGCAGAACCAGAAACGAGGCCGACCCAAAGGAAGCAAGAACAAGAACCGGCGAGAGGTTGAATTGACACCCTATTTACGGCAAATCCAAACGATGCTCACAAGCCTCCTCGTGTTGCTGGGAATTGACCGGCTCCCCGTCTACTGCGTTATGGACGGTGCATTTGGCAACAACAATGCTTTACAAATGGTGCGCCAATCTTCCTTGCATCTCATCTCCAAGTTGCGTTATGATGCGGCCCTCTTCTTCCCGTACGAGGGAGAACAAAAAAAGCGCGGGGCCAATAAAAAATATGGCGCTAAACTTGATTATGACCATATTCCCGACAAACATCTCAAAGAGACGACCCTCCGGGATGGTATCCAAACCAACATCTATCAAATGACCATGTGGCACAAACTCATCCCCGCTCAACTCAATATTGTCATCATCCTCAAAACCAACCTCAAAACTCAAAAGGTGGCCCGTGTTGTCCTGTTCAGTAGCGACCTGGCCTTGGCGTTTGATAAACTCATCGACTATTATCGTCTCCGTTTCCAAATCGAATTCAACTTTCGCGATGCCAAACAATTTTGGGGTCTGGAAGATTTTATGAACATTAACCAACTGCCAGTTTGCAATGCGGCTAATCTGGCCATGTTTATGGTCAATGTGTCCCACGTCCTAATCCGTCACTTCCGGCCCACCTGTCCCTCTTTCAGTGTCAATGATCTCAAAGCCCGTTTCCGAGGCCATAAATACGTGACCGAAACATTAAAATTGCTTCCTCATTTGCCAGAGCCTGTTTTTATTGACCTAATATTCGCCAATATCGCTCGCATCGGCAGTATTAATGCCCTTTAGATGGCGATGGTGATGGTAAATAAAGAACTAATTTATAATTAAGCATTTTGAGTATTGAACTAAAAATGATTAATGTATTACACATCAATCAAGCTGATATAGCTGGTGGTGCTTCAATTGCTGGCTATCGCCTTCATTTAGGTCTACAGTATAAAGGGGTTAATTCCCGATTATTGGTCGGAACCATGACTGCCACCGATGCAAATATCACTCCAATACCCTCTTGGTCTTGGGCAGATATTCTACTCCACCAAGCTACGAAACGTTTAGGGCTTAATAACACCAACTTTTTAAGTACCTTTACCGTATCTAACCATCCCTTTTTTCAAGAAGCTGACATCCTGAATTTTCACAATCTGCATGGTTATTTTAACTATCTGGCGCTTCCTCATCTAACCAAAAACAAACCAGCTATTTTTACGTTACACGATATGTGGAGTTTTACCGGTCATTGTACATACAGTTATGATTGCAACCGATGGATAAATGGTTGTGGCAACTGCCCTTATCCAGAAATTCATCTAGCTATTCAAAGAGATAGCACTAATCTAGAATGGAAACTTAAAACTTGGGTTTATAAGCACTTCAATGGCATTGTTGTCGCGCCTAGCCAGTGGCTAACCAAATTAGCTCAACAAAGTATTCTAAATTGCCTCCCCATTTATCACATCCCATATGGTATTGATACAACTGCTTACCACCCTCTTAATCCTGACCAATGCCGCAATGAATTAGGTATTCCAAAAGATAAATATGTATTAATGTTTAGTGCTGCTAACCTAGATGATTTCCGTAAAGGAGGAGATCTACTACTGGGGGCTTTATCAAATTTACCAGAGTCAATAAAAAACGAAACTGTCTTATTAACTGTAGGCGCTATAGGAAAAAATTTATTTAAATTAACTGAAATAGAAACACTAAATCTAGGTTATCTTACAGAAGACAGACAAAAGGCAGTGGCATATTCTGCAGCTGATCTTTTTATATTGCCATCGCGTGCTGACAACTTACCAATCGTTCTACAAGAAAGTATGTCATGTGGCACACCAATGGTTGCTTTCAATATTGGCGGAGTTTCTGATCTTGTTCACTCCGGGGTTACCGGTTATTTGGCCGAACCAGAACAAGCTAGTGATATGTGTAATGGTATAATACGATTACTCGAAGACAAACAGCTACGTAAGCAAATGGAGCAGAATTGTAGAGATTTGATCTTAAAAGAATATACCTTAGACCTTCAAGCTCAACGTTACATCGAACTTTATCACCAAATCTTACATCCAACTAACAAAATTAAAACTGATATTTAAACCGCCGCATTGTCGTATTACATTGATTAAAATATGTCAACCTTCATGAAAGAAAATCCTCCAAAGATTTCTGTTATTACAGTAACCTATAATAGACTATCTGACTTACATAAGACATTTCACAATGTCTTATCTCAAAGCTATTTCAATGTTGAATATATTATCATAGATGGCAGTTCCAAAGATGGAACCCTTGATTTTCTGCACAAAAATAGTGATAAGATATCATTCTGGGTGAGTGAACCTGATAACGGAATTTACGACGCCATGAACAAGGGTGCTTCACTCGCTAGCGGCGACTGGATTATCTACATGAATTCCGGCGACACATTTTTTTCTGAAAATACTCTGTCGGAGGTGGTCAGTTACTTAAATGATCAGGCGGATATCGTTTATGGGGGTGTTGAGGCAATAATAGAGGACAAATACCAGAGGCGGGTATTACGCCAAGAACCTTTAGCCTTATCTGAACTATGGCGCAATATGCCTACCTGTCATCAAAGCATATTTGTAAGACGAGAACTTCAAGTCCAATTTCCATTTGACACCTCTTTTATCTGGTGTGCTGACCATGATTTCATTGTAAAGCTTTATCTAAAAAGGTTTCGATTTCAAGTAATTCCAGTCGTCATCTCAAAGTTTGATGCTACCGGTGGTCATAGAGATATTTTAATTCATACCAAAGAGCGCTGGCGTATTAGTAAGAATCTGGCCGGATATATTAAGCGCAATACATATTTTGTTAGAGAGTATTGTGGGTTCTTATTTTGGAAACATATTGCCACTAGAGTTCGTGACGTTATGCCCAATGAATGGATACTAACGTTGCGTAAATACCGAGGTACATACTAAGCATAAATGAGAGTTATCTATGACATTTCGCCTGTCGGCAGCCGACCTGAAACCCGCACCGGATTGGCTCGAGTAGCCTGGTCAACCGCATTGGCACTACATCAACAACTTGGAAGTAATCTTCGTTTATCGGCTTGTGGATCCATTTGGGCAGCCCTTGAAACAGAGTCACTGCTTCAAGATTGGCCAGATTTGCCCTCGGCCTTGTACCCTATAGACTCCTTCACAAAGACATTACAGCAAATTCAAGAAAACCTAAATAAATATACAAACAGCAGCGCATCTCCATTAAAAAGCATCTCTCACTATGCTTCTAACCTATTCTTGACTTTATCCCGGCTGCGCAATGTAACACGACTGCCATTAGACCCTCAGAGTTTAGCTAACGCTGATATTTTTCATTCTTCGTATGCCCGAATTCCTCGACAAGTAAGACGATCACTAAAGAGACGGCACATTCTAACGGTCCACGACCTTACACCACTAATACTTAATGGGCGATATTTTAGCCCGGGTCAAATAGAGATTACCAACCGGATCATTAGTAGTATCCATCCTGGGGATTGGGTTATTGCCGTCTCCCACTCAACCAAAAATGATTTATGTAATCGACGTTCTCTCAGCCCGGAACGGGTATGTGTTATCCCGAATGCGGCGTCGAAGGAATATTTTTATCCGATTGACGATCCCGAGGTCATTCAAACTGTCCGGCGTAGATATAACCTACCAGAAGGACCTTATCTATTAACTCTTCACTCACTCGCCGCGCATAAAAATTTGGGGCATCTTATTGATTGCTTTAAACGAACCGTTACTCAACAAGCATTTCATGATCTTACCCTCGTCATAGCCGGCGGTAATAAACAGGCGGTTCAGAATACAAGAGGACAATTTGGTCTCAATGATAAAAGCAGTCGTCCCATCCATTTTACCGGGTACATCGATGATAACGACTTGGCCGCATTATATAGTGGAGCAATGGCCTTTGTTTTCCCTTCGCTATATGAGGGGTTTGGTTTACCAGTGTTAGAAGCTATGCAATGTGGTTGCCCAGTAATAACCTCTAATGTTTCAGCCTTACCCGAAGTTGTTGAAAATGCAGGGATTCTAGTCAACCCTAGCAGAAAAGACGAACTTTGCCAGGCATTAACAAACATTTATCACGACCGAAATCTGCGAGAAAATTTATCACTACTGAGCAAACAAAGAGCAAGTATATTTAGCTGGGATACTACGATTCAAAAAACAGTAGAATTATACTCAAAAATTGGTGATGGTTAAGAAATATAAGAATTATTACACAGACTATTAATACCCTTTAATTCAAATCTATGAACATTATCTCCTACATTCACCCTATTCGTACTTACTTACCCTGCACCGGCGCCGGACGATTTATGAATAACAGCCTATTAGGTCTGGCTAACCAGAGTCAAGTCAAGCTGGAACTACTCTTTGCCAGCCAATGGTTACAGGCCGACGGCCATCTGCCGGCCAACTGCCCCTTACGGCTCTTAACCAAGCAGAACTTTCCCATGCCGGAAAACGCCACCGAGCGCACCTGGAAACTGTTTAGCTACCCCAGGATGGACGATTACATTCCTTCTGGTACAGACTGGCTCTTTGCCCCGATGGAAACCTACATTCCTGTGACCAAATGTCCGGTGGCCATTACCATCTTTGATATTCAAGCCTTTGAGCCGGATCTGCCCTGGTCACATACCTGGCAGCACCGCCTGTTTCGTTTAAAGTGGGGGCAATGGGTCCGTCGCGCGCTGAGAGATTACCGCATTATTTTTACCATATCCCAATTCTCTAAACAGCGCATGGTAGATTTGTTAGGAGCCGATCCCCGCAAAGTGGTCGTGGTAGGGGTAGGGGTTGAACCCGCTTACTTTGAGATGGCCACCATTGATCCAACTCGACTGCGTCGGACGGTAGAGACTCCTTACACCTTGATTATTGGTGGGCTACGACAAAAAAAAGGCGCGGATTATATCTTGGCTGCGGCGGAAGCGCTACAGAAGAGAAAGAGCTCTTTGCAGATCGTCGTAGCCGGAGACTCCGAAGCAAATTATGTAGAAGCAGCAAAAACTTACCCTAACATTACTCTCTTAGGATTGGTTGAAGACGAAGATTTGCCCCGCATCTTGCGGGGGGCTACTTCGCTGCTCTTTTTGTCGCATTACGAAGGTTTTGGCATTCCGGCTGTCGAAGCGATGGCAGCCGGCATTCCGGCGGTTGTCTCCAATCGGGCTTCCTTACCGGAAATTGTCGGCGATGCCGGTATTATTGTGGAACCGGACAACGCCGCTGAAGTAGCCGATATCTTAATCAATCTCGAACGTGATACGGACCTAAGATCAACCTATACCCAACGCGGCCTGGCCCATGCTCAACAATACACCTGGCCCCGCATTGTCACCCGGTTAACCACAGCCTTAGAACAGTATGCTTAGCATATACATGGGTTAAACAAATCTCTAATTACCAATTACTATTTACCAGCTACCCTCCTCAACCATCAAAATCAAGTTATATAGTTAGGAGTTACGCACTTCAAAAGGTCACAGCCACTTATTTGTGGAAAGTAAACGTCCGTTTGGCCCAGATAACGCGATTTAGGGCTCGAAGTGACTGTCACCTTGATGGATACGCTCAACTGCGTAACTCTTAATAGTAACACCCTAAATATTCCATGTCCCTAAAAGTCATCTTCTGCTGGTCCGACATCTCCGGCTATATGGCCGCTTGCTGGCGGGCGTTGTATCACCAACCGCATATCGATCTCTTTGTTATCGCCTTTCAGGCCAAAACCGAAACCGCGTTTGCCGACCGGCTGATGGATGGCATTCCCCACCGGCTTTTAGACGTCGCGGAACGCGGACAAACTAACCTGGTCAAACAAATCGTGTTAGAACAGAAACCCGATGTGGTGGTCTTATGCGGCTGGTTTCACCCGCCATACCGGGCCTTGGCCTTTGCCCCGGAGTTATCGGACACGCGCTTTATTATGGGCATGGATACTCCCTGGCAGGCGACATTGAAACAGCGGCTGGGGCCGGTACTGCTCGGCCCCTACCTTAAGCGGCTGGATCGGGTAGTGGTCACGGGCGAGCGAAGTTGGCAATATGCGCGCCATTTGGGTGTGGCAGCGGCATGCTTACGGCGCGGGGTGTATGGTATTGATTACGGGCGCTGGGCACCGCTATACAAACAGCGCCAAAGCCATTGGCCGCGCAGCTTTCTCTTTGCCGGTCGCTACGCTCCGGAAAAAGGCATCGATGTTTTAGTCGAAGCCTACCGCCGTTACCGCCAACAAACAACTGCACCCTGGTCGCTGGTTTGCTGCGGTCAAGGTCCACTGGCCGACCATCTGCAGGAGCAGCCGGGCCTTATTGACCGGAGTTTTGTTCAACCCGACGCTATGGACATTCTCTGGCAGCAGGCCGGCGTCTTCATTTTACCCAGCCGCTTCGACCCCTGGCCCTTGGCCCTGGTTGAAGCCTCTGCCGCCGGCTTGCCGGTTATCTGTACCGACCGCTGCGGCTCGGCTGTGGAGGTTGTGCGCGAAGGCTACAGCGGGTGGATTATCCCAGCCAATGATCCCGCCGTGCTGGCCCAGGTTATGCTTACAGCCCACCGGCACTATGATGACCTCCCCACCTGGGGCGCACGCGCTCAATACCTGGCCGCCCCCTATGCCGCCGACTTATGGGCCGAACGTTGGCAAGAACTGCTGCTGGAATTATATCCGGCAGAGCAATCTTTAATCATAGCTTGACAGAGCTAATCATAAATAGAGTAGGACGGGAATAGATTAAGGAGTAGGGAGCAAAATATAGCGCCCCTACTCCCTACTGCTTACTCCCTACTCCTTTTTACCTATCGATGCAATTTCTAACCCAACTTTTCCAATTTATATTTACCCCTTTCGGTCTTGCCGGATTTGTAGGCGGTCTCATCTTAATCGACCAAGCCCGTCGATCTGCTCGATTAGCCTGGCTGCTGGTAAGTGTCTGTTGTTTTACTGCCTCATTAGCCAAATTTGTCAATGAATTTGTTCCAGAACCACCGGCTCTGGCCTTTCCCTTGCAGCAGCTGCGCGAAGCAGGTCGCCCGTTAACGATTGTTTTATTAGGGCTAGTGTTGGTTATCGCACTGCAGCGTCAAACTCCGCAGTATAAGCATTGGCTACCACGTCCGATTCTGTTTCTTATTCTCGTTCAGGTCGTTATATTCTTCAAAACATTGCTCTTCGGCAGTAGTCTTTTTGCCTTATTGGCTGCCGGCACCTTTGGAGCCGTTGTGGCTATGATCATTTTGGGGCCAGCCCGCTGGCTGGTTGATGAAAATGGCTTTTCTTTAGCCGCCTGGTCCATAGCTATGGTGGGGCTCGTATTTATTGTGGCTAACGGCTATCAGGCTCTGTTTGATCTTTACCCCATCACCTTCGTTCACGGTCTGCTGCTGGGTACTACCGGGAACCCCCAACATGCTGCCACACTGTTGGCAACCACCATTCCGGCCTTTATATTTTTGTTTGAGCAGCAGCGTTGGCTTTGGGGCCGTCTGTTCTGGTTGGGCAGCCTGGCTCTGGTAATAAGCGCATTAGTAATGACCGGTTCTCGCACAGGGTTTTTAATGACGACCGTTACGGTCTTACTCTTCTACCGTCACCGGCTTGGCTCACTTTTAAGAATCGCGCTGCCCGTTGGTATTGCCCTGGCAATACTGATCATCGTCGTTAACCAAACGCCTTTATCCGATACCTTCACCCTCACTGCGGCTACCGGCAAACTCTTATCAGGAACCAACAGCAGACAGGCTGTATGGAATATTCTGTGGCGTAATTTTCTAGAAAACCCTCTCTTTGGGGTGCCGCTGCGGGGAGACCGCCTTTTGGGCTACGGTGAAAGCTCCTGGTTGGGGGCTGCATCAGCCCTGGGCCTTATAGGGTTTGTACCACTGTTGCTTTTTGGCCTGACTTCGCTGCAAATGATGGCCCAACTTTTTCTAATCAGCCGAGCATCGCGCTCATTGTTTTTGCAAATCAGCATGGTAATCAGTGGGTTGACCTCGCTGCTGGCGGGAAGCTTCTTTGAGGCTTATTTACTCGGAAATTTGACCTTTTCATTGATGGCGCTGCTGCTCTATTTGGCGCTAGGGCACTATATTATCAAGGTCGCCCAGCACCATTCTATTCCCACCCGGCCACCGGCTCGCGTACAGCCAGCGCCCTGGGCGAGCTCTCGCTCGACGGTGCCAATGACACCGGCGGCCCTTCGCACCGGTCGGCGTTCTCATAGCATCGGGCGAACCAATAACATTCGTCCTAATTATCGTACTGAAAAATCATAGAGTTCTCTAGACATCCCCATCATGAAAATCCTACATGTCATCCCTTCCATTGCCGATGTTCGAGGCGGCACCAGCCGGGCTGTGCTGGATATGGTTCGAGCCTTACGTCAGGCCAACATTGACGCTGCCATTGCGACGACAAATGATAATGGCCCTGATCTACTTGATGTTCCCCTAAGACAGTGGATTGAAATCGAGCAAGTACCGGTTCAATTTTTCGCGCGTTTCTCACCGGCCATCCCGGCCGTACGCGAGTTTGCCTTTTCCAGATCGTTCACCACCTGGTTAGGGCAGCATCTGGCCGAGTATGACTTGCTGCATGTACACGCCATCTTTTCCTATACATCGACCGTGGCGATGCGCTTAGCCCGGCTTAAAGGTCAGCCCTACCTTGTCTCACCCCATGGGATGCTGGCCGATTGGTCGCTGCAGCAGGGCGATCGTAAAAAACAGCTATACCTTAAACTGGCCGAGCGGGCCAATCTAAACCAGGCTCAAGCTCTACATTTTACGGCGGATCTGGAGCAGCAAGAAGCCGCCGCGCTTAACCTTAGACCACCCGGCTTTGTTATCCCTCTTGGACTGGCAGTTCCGGCTGCTATACCAAAGGCACGAGAGGCTCTACGACAACATCTGCAGCTGCCGTGGGATGAACCAATTATTTTATTTATGGCCCGGCTGCATCCTAAAAAGGGTCTGGATTATTTAATATCGGCGCTTAGCAACTTGCTTGACCGGCGCTTCACGTTGGTTATTGCCGGCAGCGGTGCACCGGAATATGAAGCTGAGGTAAAAAGAATGGTGGTTAGAGCCAATCTTCAGCAGCGGACAATTATGCCGGGCTTTGTCCAAGGTTATACAAAAGATTTACTACTTCAAGGCGCAGATCTGTTAGCTCTTACTTCACATTCTGAAAACTTTGGGATCGCCATTTTAGAAGCTTTGGCTGCCGGTACCCCGGTGATAGTGACGCCCGGAGTAGCTTTAGCCCCCGTAATTCAACAGAACACTTTGGGTTACGTTACTGAGCTAAAACAACAGGCCATTGTACAAACCCTTAGTCACGTTCTTAATCACCCTCATGAAAGGCTGGCTATAGGGCAAAAAGCCCGTCAGTTTATTTTGGAAAATTACACCTGGGACAATATCGCCGGTAAACTGACTACTCTTTATCAAACTCTATTGGATAAGAATGCGACATCAATTTTTTATCCACCGGAACGGCCATTTAATCTGGTTTAATTATCAACGCCAAAGATTCCTGTCTAATCAAGTAGAAATGAGTAGAACTTTACGTATGAGTGATTTAACTATGCGCACGCTGTTAGAAAAGATCAGCCGAAACATATCATTTCCAAAGAAACTGCCAGATGATTTCGCCTCTACTCCCATTATTATTTCGCCGGGAGCGGCTTTGAGCTATTGGAAGACTAGTCTCGGCGACCATGATCCTTTATTACTCAACATTGTCAAAACCTATGTCGAACCTGGCCAGATTGTTTGGGATATTGGAGCCAATGTGGGGCTTTTTACTTTTGCCGCCGCAGCCAAAATTGGGCACATCGGCCGAGTTTTAGCAGTCGAGGCCGATACGTGGTGCGTTAGTTTATTACGGCGTTCTTGCCGGCTTAAAGCAAACCAACATCTTGCTGTCGATGTTTTACCCGCAGCAGTGTCTAATACGGTAGATTTGGTTAGATTTCATATTGCTCAGCGCGGTCGAGCGGCTAACCATCTGGAGCAATCAAACGGGTCAACCCAAACCGGGGGCATTCGCGAAACACAGATTATGCCCTCAATCACACTTGATTGGCTGTTAGAACATTATGCCTATCCTGATTTTATTAAGATTGATATAGAAGGAGCTGAGCGCTTGGCTCTGGAAGGGGGACATCAAGTCTTAACTAAAGTGAGGCCAAAACTACTGTGTGAAGTCTCGAATGAACATAAACCCTGGATTACCCATACGCTTCAAGATTATGACTATCTTCTTTATGATGCAGCCAATCTCAACCATGGGCCACAGCCATACGCAAATTTTAATACATTAGCCGTGCCAATAGAGCAAAAAACCTTGTGATCTGTTCATCATCATTCTATGTCTAAACCAATGAACCTACCCATTTCCGTCATCATCCTCACCTTTAATGAAGAACAAAATATCGCCCCCTGCCTGGACAGCGTCAAAGATTGGGCCGGGGAGATCTTTGTGGTCGACTCCGGCAGTACTGACCGAACCGTTGAAATCGCCCGGCGCTATACCGCCAACATCGTCACCAATCCCTTTATCAACTACGCCCGGCAGCGCAATTGGTCGCAGGCAAACCTGCCGCTGGCTTATGACTGGGTTTTTCATCTGGATGCCGGGGAGCAGGTGACCCCAGAGCTGGCAGCGGCACTGCACACGGCTTTTACCGACTCAACGCCCCCGGTTGACGGCTTCCTCATTAATCGGCGGGCTATCTTTATGGGCCGCTGGATTAAACACGGCGGCATCTACCCCACCTACCATCTGCGCCTATACCGCCACACCAAAGGCAGCTGTGAAGATCGTGAGTACGACCAGCATTTCAAGGTCGAGGGTCCGGTAGCCACCTTAGGCGGTGACATCATCGACGAGATAGCGCCCGATCTCAACAGTTGGACTTTAAGCCACGCCCGCTGGGCTTCAGCCGAAGCTGCAGAACAGCTTAAACAAAGCAAACCAGATAGCCCTGACAAAAATCAAGTGCAAGGCCGTCTGTTTGGCACCGCCATCGAGCGGCGGCGCTGGCTGCGTCGCTCGGTCTATGGCCGGGTGCCGCTCTTTGTCCGGCCCTTTGCTTACTTCATGTATCGTTACTTTGTACGTCTTGGTTTTCTCGATGGCGTCGAAGGCTTCATCTTTCATTTTCTACAAGGCTTCTGGTATCGCTTTTATGTAGATGCCAAGATCTGGGAGTGGAGAATGAAGAATTGAGAATGTAAAATGAAGAAAGGGTGTGAGAAACCTCCGATGAGCAGAAAAACCGGATAAAAATGAGACCCATGTCCCCAATTGCTGTCAATCCGTGGTTCTAAACCCGTACCAACGGTCTGACGGGGATCTATTTGTCTTTAATCTTGGCGATTATCGGTGTAGTGAGCCTCGAGTACTTGCAGCACCGTCAAGATATCCGGGGGATGGACAACACCGTGAACACTGTCGTCTTCGTGGTGAACATGATGCGGGGCATGCGGAAGATCGGGATAATGGGGAGCATTATCCCACCGCTTTTTCAACTTTCCATGAGCATCTTGCCAGTGAAAGCTGTATTTTAGCACATATATTTTGCCCTTTATCTCGGAAACATATTCGAATAGTTCAATCAATCCTCCATCCGCAAGTGTCGCTTTAACACGAAGTTTTCCATCGGCTAGGGCAACGTCTCGTCTCAGGATATGATAGATGACAATAGCTGGGCTATGCAACAAATGAAGCTCGGTGGTATCAAACCGCTGTTCAATGATGGCGTTCATTCGCCTGATTCTATGTTCAGTAAGGCCAGACGTTTATCAATATTCATTAACATCTCTATAGTGGCGGCCCACTCCACAAAATCAATAGTGTCACCCATCTTACCCTGTTCATAGCGCTTATGAAACGTGCTTGAGTCAAGGGAATAAGTTTCTTCAAATTCTCGACATTGACTTGATAGTCGCTCTTGAAGCGCTAAAACCCGGACTCGTTCGCGGTCGAGTAACTTGTTAATAGTGCTATCTAACACCGGGTCTACGGTTGAATTATCAACCGCCAAATATTTTTCTAAACGTCTTACTTTTTCTAGGGTTGTGGTCATAGTTACCTCTTTGTTAGTCCTTTGAACCCATTTTCAGAAATTGTACAGCACCGTTGGGGAGAAGCCAAACCGAACGTGAGAATGAAGAATTGAGAATGGTGGATGAAGAAGGAGCCGTGAATAACAGGGCCCAAAAAAGGTCGAATTTTTGGGTCAATTTCGCCCTTATTTTCTTCCCAAAAATGCTTTGTCTTGCAGCGGTGAAAAAATGGCAACCCGAGGAAAAATAATTATCCTTCAAGGAAAAATAATTATCCTTCAAGGATAATTTGTTCTACTAAAAACGGTCGCTCAGCTCTCTGCGGGCGCACTTTGTCGCTCCAATACATTTTCATAATTCAGCCCTCATAATTCCTAATTCATAACGCCTATGCTATCAAACGCAATCAACACACCCTGGCGGGCAGCCAACCATGCCCGCCGCCTGCTGGCCTATCCTTATATTAGACTATGTTTTGCCTGGCACGGGTTACCCTGGGGCCGGGGCTGGCGTATCTTTGGTATGCCTATTATCCAGCGCCACCGCCAAAGTACCATGCAGTTGGGCGATTATCTAGAGCTGCGCTCGTGGGTAACCACCAATCCGCTGGCTCCCTACCATCCGGTTGTGCTCTCAACGCGGCAGGCCGGGGCCTGGTTCACAATCGGCCACCACTGCGGTTTAACCGGAGCCACCATTGTCGCCGCCGAGCATGTAGAAATCGGCAATCGGGTGCTGCTGGGGGCCAATACCGTGATTAGCGATACCGACTTTCACCCGCTCACCCCCTGGGAGCGCCAACAAGATATCCTCAACGGCCGCCACGCGCCGGTTATTATCGAAGATGATGTCTTTGTGGGGATGAACAGCCTCATCCTCAAAGGGGTGCGGTTGGGCCAGGGCTGTGTCGTTGGGGCGGGCAGCGTGGTCACAAACGATGTCCCGCCGGGCGTTATCGTGGCCGGTAATCCGGCCCGACGCGTAGGCCGCACCGCGGCCGCTCCTATTCCCGCCGAAAGCAACGGCTATGCCTACCCCCGCAGACGAGGTGTGTTGTGAACAATCCGCCCGCCATTCTCATCATCGAAGCCGACGGCTACAGCTCGACCTAACACCGTGGGAAGTAAGGAATAAGGCGTAGGCAGTAACCCATTTTCTCCCCTTAATCCCTACTGCCTACCCCTTACCCCCTGGTTTGCCCATGCGTTATATTTTACAAAAAACCCCCTTACCCATCCCCTGGGTACATTTATCGCCAAAAAAGGAGACATTTCGTGCGCATCTTACTTTTATCCCTGGTTTTCTCACCTGATAGCGTCTCAACCTCAGTCCTGATGACTGAGTTGGCGCTGGAGCTTAAAAACATGGGGCATGAGATTACGGTTTTAACCACCACACCCCATTATAATGTCGAACCGGAAGCACGGCAGCGTCAGCCGCTCCGTAAACGCTGGGGGGGGCTGCTGTATGAAAGCAACTGCCAGGGCATTCCTGTTTATCACGCCTCCATCCCGGTCAAAGGCAGCCGGGTCGGGGCCAGACTGCTCGATTATCTACGCTTCCACGCCATCAGCACTCTCGCCGGCCTGGCCATCGCCAATCAATACGATGTTATCCTGTCGCCCTCACCGCCGTTAACCATCGGGGTTAGCGCCTGGTTGATGGGCATGCTGCGCCGGGTACCCTTTATCTACAACGTGCAGGAAATCTACCCGGATGTCGCCGTCAGCCTGGGCGTGCTGCATAATAAAACGCTCATCCGGGCCATGGAAGCGCTGGAACGCTTCATCTACGCCCGATCCGAGCGGGTGGCAGTCATTTCCGAATGGTTTCGCCGTCGCCTGCTGGTTAAAGGCGTTCCTGAAGAAAAGCTGGTCGTCATCCCCAACTTTGTTGATACCAACTTTATGACGCCCCAGCCTCGGCACAACGCCTTTGCCGAAACGCACCACCTAACCGACAAATTTGTGGTACTGTACGCCGGCAATATTGGCTTAACCCAGGGCTTTGAAACCATTATCGAAGCGGCCCGCCAATTAAGTCATCTGCCCGATATTCACTTTCTTATCGTGGGCGACGGCACGCGCCGGGCCTGGCTCGAAAGTCAACTGGTCGAGCACAACCTGCCCAACATTACCTTGCTGCCCTACCAGCCCCGCTCGGTGGTGCCGTCTATCTATGCCAGCGCCGATCTCTGTTTGGTGCCGCTTAAGCAGGGTACGGCGCAGGAGACATTCCCATCAAAAATCTACACCATCATGGCCGCCGGTCGGCCGGTTATCGCTTCAGCCGACGCCAATTCAGAGCTGGCCTGGGTCGTTAATGAGGCAAACTGCGGCTGGGATATCCCCCCGGATGCACCCAGCGCCATGGCCGCGGCCATCGAGCATGCCTATCGCCAGCCGGAAACGCTAACCCGCAAAGGAGAGAACGGACGCCGTTACGTGGTGGCCCATCACTCGCGCCAGTCGGTGGCCCGCCAGTACGATTATCTAATTCAGAGCGTGGCTAAGGGTACAAAGGTAGTAAGACCCCATCTGGCCGAGCCGGAACCAAAAAGAATTTAACCTCAAGTCAGGTGACAGTCACTTTTGAAGTGACTGTCACCTTTATAGCAAGGGATCAAACGAATCGCATGGTCACCCCCACACCCTCCGCGTGTGCTCTGGTTACAGGCGGCACCGGGGCTATCGGCCCCAAGTTGGTTCGCCAGTTGGTTACGTCCGGCTATCGGGTTAAAGTTCTGGCCCGGCAGTTACCACCATCCGGTTTGCTGCCGGCCAATGTTGACGTCATTCAGGGCGATATTGGCGATAAGCCGCTGCTGGAAGCGGCTATGGTCGGCGTTGATTACGTTTTTCATCTGGCGGCCAAACTGCATATCAACAACCCGCCGGATCATTTAATTGCCGAATACGAACGGATTAACGTCGAAGGCACCTGCTGCGTGGTTGAAGCAGCGCTGGCGGCTCAGGTTCAGCGCCTGGTTTTCTTTAGCACCATCTCTGTCTACGGCCCCAGCTACAACCAGACGTTGGCCACAGAACAAAGCCTGCCTAACCCGCAAAGCCTGTATGCCCAAACCAAATATCGGGCCGAACAGATTGTTCTCTCGGCCCGACGCAGCCGCCAAGAGCCGGCGCTGGGCGTGGTACTGCGGCTAGGGGCCGTTTACGGAGCCAGAGTCAAAGGTAATTACGCCCGTCTGGTAACGGCGCTGCACCGTAAGCGCTTTATGTTGATCGGCTCCGGCCAAAACCGGCGAACCCTGGTTCACGAACGCGACGTCATTGAAGCCGCTTTGTTGGCGGCGGAGTCGCCCCAGGCAGCCGGGCAAATCTATAACGTCACCGATGGCGACACCCCTACCTTCAACCAGATTGTCATCGCCATCTGCCAGAGCATGGGCCAGCCGGTACCGCGCTGGCATCTGCCGGAAGGTCCGGTTCGTTTTCTGGTTCACATGGCCGAACAGGGTTTTCACTGGGCCGGCCAAACACCGCCCATCGGTCATCACACGCTGGATAAGCTGATGGAAGATGTGGCCGTTAGCGGTGAGAAGATTCAGGAAGAGTTGGGCTTTCGCCCCAACTTTGATCTTTACACCGGCTGGACTATCGCCCTCAAAGAAATGGGCATGTTCTAACGTCAAGGTGACAGTCACTTCAAAAAGTGACTGTCACCTTGACGTTAAATCTGCAATATCTATCAGCTCTTATGGCTGCATAAGCACCCTTGTTCTTTAACAACGAAATACCTCAATCCCCTAGCGCAATTTCTGTTGGTTCCTTATTAACTAAGGAGAGGAAAAATCATGGAAACGCCTATCTATTTCTTAATCGCACTGGTTACCAGTACCCTATTCACTGAGATTATCCGGCGCTACACCCTTCAACGTGGCATTGTTGATGTACCCAACCAGCGCAGCTCACACGTTAAAACCACACCGCGTGGCGGTGGATTAGCGGTGGTGGCGGTCAGCTTAAGTGGTTGGCTGCTCTTCTTTTGGCTTTCCGAGCCAAACTTATCACCCCCGTTTTGGGCCGCTTTTGGCGGAGCGCTGCTCATTGCGGCGGTCAGTTGGCTTGATGATATGCGGCCGCTCTCCTATCGGCTGCGGTTGGGCGCACATCTCCTGGCGGCCGGGCTGGTGCTGTGGCAGGTCGGCAGTTGGCAGCAAATCGAGCTACCTTTGGTCGGCCTGGTTAACCTGGGTTGGTTCGGGCCGTTTATGACGCTGATATGGCTGGTAGGGGCCACCAACGCCTATAACTTTATGGATGGCCTCGATGGTCTGGCCGGCAGCCAGGGCGTTATCGCCGGGTTGGGTTGGGGTATTTTAGGTCTGCTGGCCGGCCAGCCGGCGGTGAGCATGCTGGGTTTCTTGCTGGCCGCGGGCTGTTTGGGCTTTTTAACCCTTAACTGGCCGCCGGCCAAAATCTTTATGGGCGATGTCGGCAGTGCGTTTTTGGGCTTTACGCTGGCGCTGCTGCCGCTCTTGTCGGCTGTTAATCCGTTGGGTGGTTCTGTTTGGCCGGGCGCAGTGATCGCCGGGCTGCTGCTGCTGTGGCCGTTTGTATATGATGCCGGCTTTACCTTTATTCGCCGGCTTATGCAGGGCGAAAATGTCTTTGCCGCCCATCGCAGCCATCTCTACCAGCGGTTAACCATTGTCGGCTATACCCACATCTCGGTCACCACCCTTTACACGGGTCTGGCGCTAATCGGGCTGCTGCTGGCTCTGGGCTGGGCCTACGATATTAGCGGCAGTGCGGTGATCATTCTCACCTTCATGCCATTGGTCTGCTTTACCTTATACAGCTATGTCTCAGCCGAAGAGGTGATTGCCACCGACATCGCGGCCAGAGCTAACGGTCGCGGCCCAAGCACGGCTGTGCCAACCTGGGCCTTAAATCTTATCCCGGCGCTGCGTAATCGCCACTTTTTTATGCTCGATGCACTGACACTGCTGTTAACGCCCGCCATCGCGCTCACGCTGCGGCTTGATGAACTCCACTGGTGGCCGGAATTTGGTCAGGCTCTACTGGTCTACACCGGTGTCTCGCTGCTTATCAAACTTTATATCTTTTACCAGATGGGTCTCTATACCCGCTACTGGCGCTACGCCAGCATTAACGATCTGGTGCCGATTGGGGTTTCTACCACCTTCTCAGCCCTTATACTCATTATCTTGTTTGCCGTCACCCAGCCTACGTTAGCGGCCGTCCAACTGGCCGTACCGCGCACGCTGCCTATTATGGATGGGCTTATTACCGCTGTTGTCATCAGCACCTTCCGGCTGGGCGTGCGGGCGCTGTACCACTACCATCAGCGCCATAGTCACGTTCCGGGCCGGCGCGTGCTTATTGTCGGGGCCGGCGAAGCCGGTTCGCTGGTGGTAAAAGAAATGCGGGCCAACCCCCAGCTTGAAATGGAACCGATTGCCTTTGTTGATGATGACCCGGCCAAGCAAGGTATTCATATTCAAGGGCTGCCGGTAGTGGGCAGCAGCCAAGACATCTTACAGCTAACGTATACTTATAATGTACAGCGGATAGTCATCGCTATTCCGTCGGCTCCGTTAGGCCGCCAGCAAGAAATCATGGCGCTCTGCCGGAAAAGCGGCCTCACCCTCTACAGCCTGCCGGGTGTTTACGAACTGCTGGCCGGCCATAAAACCATTAGCCAACTACCCCAGGTCGATATCCAACGCCTGCTGCGCCGTCAGGCTATTGAAACCGATCACAGCCGGGTGGCCACCTCGCTGGCCGGAGCCACGGTCCTGGTTACGGGGGCCGGGGGTTCCATTGGCAGCGAGCTATGCCGCCAGATTGCCCGCTGCAATCCGGCCAAAATCATCTTGTTAGGGCATGGTGAAAACAGCATCTTTGAAATTGGGCTTGATCTGCGGCTAACCTTCCCACAGCTTATCACCCAACCGGCCATCGTTGATGTTCGCGACCGGCAGCGGGTTGAGGCCGTGGTTAAACAGCACCGGCCTGATATTATCTTCCACGCCGCGGCCCATAAGCACGTGCCGTTTATGCAAGACAATACGGAAGAGGCGCTGACCAATAACGTGCAGGGTACGCAAAACGTATTGCGGGCCGCCGAGCAGTATGGCGTAGCCCGCTTTGTTTTGATTTCAACCGATAAAGCGGTTAACCCCTCCAGTATTATGGGTGCTACCAAACGGCTGGCCGAACTGCTGGTTATCAGCACTGCCCAGCGTACGGGCCGGGCTTATATGGCCGTGCGCTTTGGCAATGTTTTGGGCAGTCGCGGCAGCGTAATTCCTATTTTTCAGCGCCAAATTGCCGCCGGCGGGCCGTTAACCATCACCCACCCCAGCATGCGCCGCTACTTTATGACCATCCCCGAAGCAGTGCAGTTGGTGCTGCAAAGCTCTGTCTTGGGCAAGGGGGGCGATATCTTTGTGCTTGATATGGGCCAGCAGGTTCGCATTTTGGATTTGGCGGTTGATCTTATCAAGCTATCGGGGCTAGAGCCGGAACAGGATATCAAAATTATCTACAGCGGTATTCGGCCCGGCGAAAAGCTGGCCGAAGAGCTTTTCTTAGAAAACGAAGCCTACGGCCGCACCAGCCATCCCAAGATATTTACCACCGCCTACGAAGGTCAGGTCAATATGGAAAATCTGGGCCAAACTATTAACCATTTGGTCGAGTTGGCCCGCAAGGTTCAAACGTTATCTGATCGGGAGCAGTCGAAACTGCTGCTGAGCCGAATTTGTCACGCCATCGAGCAGCACCAACCCGGCGCTGCCCGCCAAAAAGCCAACGTCCGAGTTGAAGACGCAGCCTTTGATACATCCTATCCGCGACCACTCTCGGCCAAAATTTGAGGTGATTTATGACGGCATCAAAATCCTTTCTGCGCTTTCAAGGCCAGCTTAACGGCAGTGCCGCCCGTTTTGAAAGCCAGAGCTTACCCAGCCGCTCGAAAAAGCAACTGAATACGCCTTCGGCTCGCCCTTTTATGATAGCGGTGTGCAATCATAAGGGTGGCGTGGCCAAAACGACCACCTGCTTATCACTGGGGGCCTGCCTGGCAGAAATGGGTTTTAGTGTTTTATTGATCGATCTCGATCCCCAGGCCCATCTCAGTATATCGCTGGGTTTAAACCCGGAAAATTTGCACCGCACCGGCAGCGATGCCTTTTTAGCCAACAACTCGCTCATTAGTGTTAGCCGTGAAACTAACGTTTTGGGGTTAGATATTGTCCCGGCCAACCAGCAGTTGGCCCTGGTCGATAAAGTGATGTATGGCCGTAACGAGTACGAATTTTACTTAAAGCGCCGGCTCAAGGCGCTGGATGCCGGTTTGTATGATTACGTGTTAATAGATTGTGCCCCGGCCTTTGGCACCTTAACCCTCAATGCTTTAACCGCAGCCGATCTGCTTATTGTTCCTGTCCAGTGTGAATATTACGCGGCCAAGTCATTACGCTCGATTCTCCAGCTAACCAAGTTGATTCGTAAAAAAACAAACGCCGCCTTGAATTATCAAATCGTCATGACCATGTACGATCGGCGCAATCGGATTTGTCGTATTATTCGCGAACAAATGGAAAATTCAATCAGCCATCTTCTTTTTAATACCATTATTGAAGTTGATACCAAGCTGCGCGAAAGTCCGGCTTACGCCCAACCTATCACCCAGTACGCCCCGGAAACGCGGGGGGCCACCCAATATCGCGCTTTAGCCAAGGAGTTATTGCACATTGGAAAATAAAGACCTTATGGACCAGCTTGCGGGTCTGTTTTCTGACCTCAAAGACGTCCCGCCGGCCAGGTCTGATCAAGCCGAAGCAAAATCACCACCCCGTCGCCAGCGGACTCCAGCCCGACTGGGCGAAGAGACCCTCTTCACCACAAAACAGATTGCGACCAATGCGCCCGAGACGAATAGTGTCTCTGAGGCTAAACCGGAGACGTTGCCCACCGTAGTGGCACCGGAACCGACCGCGGTTCGATCCAAAACTGTCATTCACTGGCCCCTGCTGTTGGGGGCTGTTTTAATGACATTAGGGGTGATTCTGCTGGTTATGATGGGTGCTCCCATCTTTTCAACATTTACTAACCCTGAGCCTACTTCAAATGCGATTGCTTTGGCCGTATCGCAGACTTCAACCCCAACGGCTACCGCCAGCGCTACACCGACCCAACCGCCGACAACACCCGCCAAAGCATTGGCTATTGCTGAGGCAACGTCTACGCCCACGCCCCTCGCCGGGGGAGGCTCTTTACTGTTAAAGCCAAGCTCGTACGATACCGGCTGGTTGGTTAGTGAAGAAAAAAGCGAACTATTTGAGACCGCACCGGCAAACCACTTTGGCGACTCTTTCCTTTATAGTGGTGTTCTAGAAGGAAAAGTATATATGGGCGCTTTTCAGTTTGATCTGCGCAATATTCCGCGCGGCTCTCAGGTACATGCCGCCGGTTTGAATTTGGTTGGGCTGCGTGCCGATCAACTCGACCAGGCGCAAAACGGTGAATGGCAGCTTCAAATGCTGGCCTCCGAAATCGACGACCGCTGGAGTGATCATCATTATCAGCAGATTGCCAACAGCCAGGTTATTTACACCTTCGAACCGCTCCTCTATACGGAAATGTTGGCCGAAGAAACCGATTACCATTTTGAGTTTGACGCCCAGGCTCTGGCATTTTTAGAGCAGCGCATCTTGCAAGGCGGAGACAACTTTGGACGCAAAATTTCTTTTCGCTTAGTTGGGCCTACCAAAGGCGAGGACAACTTATTTGCCTGGGACAGCGGTTATGGTCCGGCCAGCAAGGGTAAAGGGCCGGAACTGTTCCTGAGCATTGGCCCACCACCGGCAGAAACGCCGCTGCCCTACTACGTGGTTATCACCAGCACCCCAACACCGCAGAATATTGTTACCGCCGCCGCCATATCGGTTAAGATGACCGCCCAAGCCGAAAAAGAGGGAACCGCCACTCCGTTGCCGCCTAACTGGATTACGCCTTTTGCCGTTACCGCCACCCCACCACCCGAAAATGCGGCCACCGCACAAACGATGCATGATATCGCTACGGCCATCGCCCTGACCACCGGCGAACCGCCGGCGTTGGTCTTGGCTACCGCCACCCCGACCTTTGTTATCGTGACCAGCACGCCTACGGCCGAAACCATTGAAACGGCAGTGGCCGTGGCCCTGCGCACCACCAACGAAGCGGCCCAATATGGAACCGCTACCCCGCTGCCCGAAAACTGGGTCACGCCGGCGGTTGTGACCGTTACACCAACACCGGAAAATGATGCTACGGTTCAATATCATAAAGCGGTGGCGTTAACCACCGGCACGCCAACCCCTATGCCCGCCAATGTTCAAACGGCAACAGCCACACCGGTGTTAGTAGCTATGGATCCTCTGGCGGTTCCAACCGCTACGGCTACGCCTTCACCGACACCGCAAACCATCCCCCCGGCGCTGCTGGGGAAGATCATCTTCCTCTCTGATCGCGAAGGTGCTACCGAAGAAGAACGGGCCAGAGCCGACCGGCTGGGGGTTAAACCGGAAGTTATCCCCGCAGCGTATGTACTTGATCCGGAAACGGGTGAGTTCTCGCGGCTAACCGATATCTGGCCTTATCAGGTCGTTACTGCCCGCGAGGGATGGTCGGCCAATGAAACCTACCAAACCTATGTAAAACAACTGTTATGGACCAATGTCAAAACGCCCAGCGGTAACAAGGCCACCGAAGTATTTGCCGTACACTACTATGATTATGAATACAATGTTGAGCGAGCCGTAACAAACTTTGGCACCGGCATCGCCTATGATCCGGTTTGGTCGCCGGTTAGTAATGAGATAGCCCTGGTAGCCACGGAAAGCGGCAATGATGAAATCTGGCGCATCAACCACGACGGTACAGATCCGGTGCAGCTTACCAAAAACAGTTGGGAGTGGGACAAACACCCCACCTGGTCGCCCGATGGGCAGCAGATTGTCTTCTACTCAAACCGAACCGGCAACAACCAGATTTGGATTATGAACAAAGACGGCAGCGACCAACGCTTACTGATGGCCCCAAATCCTTACAACGACTTTGATCCGGTCTGGGTCAAAAGCCTTATTCCGGCCCCTGCTTTAGAACGCCAGCCCGATTGGCGTTTTGTAAAGCCGGAGGGAGAAGCACCGGCACGATAACGAAGAAAGCGTTAGTAGAACAAACTTAAGTTTGTTCTACTAACGCCAACCACGCCGTAACCGAAAAGTAAGACAAGTCGCTGACTTGTCCCAACCAGATTGAGACGACAACGAGCACAAAAATCTTCAGCCTTTACCCCCTCTCTCCCTAAGGGAGAAGGGTTGGAGGTGAGGGCTATTTATACGGGAGACAGACTATGAATGAAGGTATGGATTTGCGCCAGTATCTGGCCCTGGGCAAGAAATGGTGGTGGCTCATCATCATTTGCCTTTCTATTGGGGCCGTTATTGGCTTTGCAACCACTCCACAAGCGGTGCCCAGCTACCAGGCCACCACGACCCTGGTAGTAGGAACCTCTATTCAAACTACAAATTTTGATACAACCGATCTGCGTAACAGCGTCCAGTTAGCCAAAACCTATGCCAATATGGCCCAACGTCAGCCGGTAATCCAGGGGGTAATTGATACATTACACCTCAAGCAAAATTGGAAGGCCTTAGCCAACCAGCTTACTATTGTTAATGTGCCGGAGACGCAGTTGCTGGAAATTACGGCTACCTCAACCTCGGCAGCAGAGGCCAAAGCGATTGCCGATGAGATTGCCAACCAGCTTATTGCGCTTAGCCCTTCGGCTATCCAGGAGAAAAAAGATACCGAAAGCCGGCAGTTTGTTCAACAGCGGCTGGCCGATCTGCAAAGCAAAATAGAAGCCGGACAAGAACGCTTAAACACGCTTGAAGCCACGATGCAAGGGTCTCTCTCGGCCGATGAGATTCAAGAATTACAAACAGAAATTACCAATTTAGAAAAATTAATCTCCGACTGGGAAAACACCTACACCCAACTCTTTATCTTTCTAGAAACCGACAAAGCACCAAACAATCTGGCTTTGTTTGAATCGGCCCAGGTTAACACCGGTTCAACAGCCGCTTCCCCCAGCCGAAATGCTCTTCTGGGCGGTTTCTTGGGTTTGATTGTGTCTTTAGGCATCATTTTTCTGGTTGAATATATGGATGACACGATCAAAGCAACACCGGATATAACCAACACGCTCGAATTAACATCGCTGGGTCGGGTAGATAAAATTGACGGCAAACTGCCTTATGACCGCTTGTTAGTGGGGCAAGATCCCTTCTCGCCTATTTCTGAAGAGTATCGCATTATCCGCAGTAACCTTCAGTTTATGTCCGTTGACTATCCGCTTAAATCAATCTTGATTACCAGCCCCTCGCCGGCGGAAGGTAAAAGTATTACGGCGGCCAACTTAGGCATCGTCATGGCTCAGGCCGGCTTCAAAACGGTTATTGTCGATACCGACTTGCGGCGTCCCGTGCAGCACAAACTTTTTCAACTGGCCGATGCAGCCGGCCTAACCGACCTACTCCGCTCTTCGGCCACAAATATCGATCCTTATCTTAACCCTACGCCTATTAACAATCTGTATGTTATGACCAGCGGCACCATTCCGCCTAACCCATCCGAACTGCTCGGCTCGCAGCGTATGGCCGATTTTGTGGAGGCCCTGCGGGATATGGCCGATATTGTCATTTACGACAGCCCTCCGGTTTTAGCCGTAGCCGATGCGCTGGTGTTATCAAACCAGGTCGATGGTGTGGCTGTGGTCGTTCAAGCCAAAAAGACCCGCCTTGAGTCGGCCCGGCAAGCTTTGATGACGCTGCATCAGGGGGGAGCCTATATCATTGGCGGCATCTTAAACCGAAGTAAAGAGAAAAGCGCCGGGTATTATCAGTATTATCACCACGGTTCAACCAACGGCCACGTCCCCGCACATTCACCAATTCCGGCCGAACCCCAGCGCCATCGCCAGAAATCACCCTTTTAAGAACAATCTGACCGACTCTTTTATTTATACCCCGGACGAGCCGGAACCAAAAGCGCAATAAAAGTCGCCAAGACGCAAAGGCCGCAAAGTTTTTTGATTTATTTTTTCTTGGCGAACTTTGCGCCTTAGCGGTTCGTTTTCTTGCTCAAAATGCAAGAAGTTGTTTGGTTAGATACCTTTGAGATAGTCGATGAAAATCATAAAATCCGGTCGCGCAGATAACATTATCGCTCGTCAGCGCTTCGCTTTGAAACGTTCGGCTTTATTAAGCCATGTTCTCATTTATCTGGGACTGGTCGCGCTGGGCCTTGTACTGATCCTGGGCGTTACAAAAAGTTATCGTATTTACGCCGCCTATCAAAAAATAAGTACTGAAATAGACAGTCTGCAAGCCATCACCGCCACCGATATCAGCTCCATTTCAGAACAAGATATGGCTCAACAAACAGCAACCCTGAGCCGGATGGCTGAGCAGTTTGCAATTTTGCAGCGCGAGATTGAACCCCTACACCCTATTCTCGACAGCCTGGAGTGGGTACCGGTTTATGGAGGCGATCTTCAAGCAGCGCCAACCCTGGTTGCAACCGGGTACAATGTCAGCCAAGCTCTGGTTATTCTGGTTGAGCCGCTCAGCGATGCTGTCGTAAAAATACAAGCGCCCAATTGGCTATCCGAAACAGCCGTTCAATTGAACAATGCCCGACCGGAAATTGAACTCGCTTTGGCCCTCCTACGGCAAAGCCAGGCTGATCTTGAAACCATCCCGGTGGAGAAGCTTTCACCAGCGCTGGCCGATAAGGTTAAACATTTACAGCAGCTGCTCCCGCCTATAACCTCAGGCACAGCGTTTGCGCTTCAACTGCCGGCCTTACTGGGCATGGAGTCGCCCCAAACTTACCTTATCCTCGCCCCTAACGCCGATGAGCTGCGCCCGATTGGCGGTTTTGTCACCGTGGCCGGCCACATCACCTTTGATCAGGGCCGCATTGTCGATTTTTCAATTCACAACAGCCCTGAGATCGACAAAATCACGGATGATTATCCCTATCCTCCTGAGCCGCTTTATAACTATATGGAAGCCGGTTACTGGCTTATCCGAGATGTAACCTGGTCACCTGACTTTCCATCAATGGCCGAAACGGCAATCGATTTGTATGAGATGGGCCAAGGTATTCGGCCTGATGGCGTTATAAGCCTCGATCAATACGGTTTAGCGCAACTACTACGAGCTTTTCAGCCGCTCAGCGTTGATGGGGAGCAGGTAACCAGCCAAAACGTCATCAAGCTGATGCGCTGGCACTGGTCGCCGGCAGCCTGGAACGGGTACGAGGGAGCCTGGGCACCCCAGCGCAAAACGTTTCTCATCGAGTTAGGGCAAACCCTGCGGCAAACCATCGAACAGCAGCCTTCAACCATCACGCTGCCCGTTCTCTTTCGCTCGGTGCAGCAGGCGCTGGCGGAGAAACATTTGCTGATTTACCTGCACGATCCTGAGCAGCAAAGCATGCTGGCTGATGAAAACCGCTCTGGAGTCATCCACCCCGGCGATGGTGACTATCTCATGATGGTCGATGCCAATTTGGGGTTCAACAAAGCCAGCGCCGTGGTGCAGCGGGGCTTAACGTACGATATTGTATTAGCCACCGATGGCAGCGCCAAAGCACACACTCGCTTAACCTATCAGCATCAGGGCCAAAATCGCTCTGAGCCGTGTGTTCTCTTGGGTAGTCATGGCACGCTTTATGAAGATAATATGCATTTTTGTTATTGGAATTACATGCGGTTGGTCACTCCGGCGGCGGCCAAGCTGATCAGCGGGCCGAGCATGGTGGTTGAGGGTCAATATTTGCTGCGCGGTGAAACGACCACGGGCAAGATTGACGTGGAATCCATTTCAGATAAGCAAAGTTGGGGCCAACTGTTTTTACTGGCTCCCGGTGACACGGCTTCGCTTGATTTTGTTTATGATCTGCCGGCCGGTACTGCCCGGTTACGTAACGAAGGGTTATGGGAATATACGTTGTATCTGCAAAAACAGCCGGGAACCTTACAGACAAAGACCGCAATCACCATCACCTTACCCGACGGTGCCGCCTTTCATCACAGCCAACCCGCACTGGAAACAAACGGCCAGACGCAAACCTTTATGACAGAGTTAAAAACCGATCAAGAGATTAGGCTCTATTACACCGTTTCGGAGAAGGAGTAAACAGGATGAGAGATATCGTGAAGCTTAAAAATAAATCGCCCCTGATTATTTTATTGGGTATGGCCTTATTTATAATCGGCTTGTTTTGGAACAGCGGGCAGATGCCCAGTTGGGCGCAAGGTCAGCCGCCCGGCACGGCCCCCACACGCATTCCTACCCCAGCCAACAATGATGATAATGACGATCAGGGCGATGATGATGACGGCGTTTCATCGGCACCGGGCCAGGTTGGCAGGCCGGGGCAAGGTACCGTTCAACCGGGCGACGGCAACGGTGGCGCGGCCTTGGCCGACCTGAGCCTGAAGAAGTTTGTGGATGATCCGCTGCCGGAGGTTGGCCAGGTTATTACCTACTCCATTGTTATCAGCAACAGCGGGCCGGCCGATGCGGTTGATGTGCTCGTCCTCGACCAGCTGCCGGTGGGGGTTGTTTACAGCGAGTCGGTGGCAACACGCGGCAGTTACAGTATTACCACCGGATTATGGAATATTGAGCTTATCACGGTCACAGAGTGGCTTACGCTTGATGTAATTTCCATTGTCACCGGTACAGGCCGCATTACCAACACTACCGAAATCACGGCCGCCTCTCCCACCGACCCTGACTCGATACCGGCTAACACCGTTATTATTGAGGACGACTGGAATTATGTGGTCATCACGCCCAGTTTGTCTATCAACCTAGACGAAAACAATAATGATGGCCAGGATGAAGATGAGGAGCCAGAAGACGAAAGTAACGCCTCTTTCATTGATCCGTCACAGAAGGTTGATGGCGAGCCGGCTATTAAACCGGACAGAGCCAATTCTGCTCTGCCGCCCCTGCAAATTCCGGCAGATATCGCCAAAAATGAGACGCCGGTCAGTATTATCGAGCAAGTTGAAACCATTCCCTATGTTTGGCCGATGCTCTTGGTAAGTGGCGTGTTGTTAATTACGGCCGGAGTCTGGTTGGCGAGACGATAACGCTATAACGGGACTTACGCAGTTACAAAGGTGACAGTCACTTGGACGCCCTCAATAAGTGACTGTCACCTGACTTTTGCGTAAGTCCTGTATACGTAAAAACGCTACGTTTAAGCGGCAGCCCTTAACCGATTGAATGGCTAAAGGGCTGTCGCTTTTTTTATTTAACGTGAAAAAGAACAGCTGCCCAGGGCCGGTAGATTTTGTCCGTATGTTGATGAGACAAAGCTAACCCCAACAGAGTTGGTGCAGCCAGAAAATTATTAATCAACCGCTCTAGCGCATCGAAATCGCGACGAAGCTGCCAACTGCGTTCGGGTTGGGCGCGATGATGCAGCATAATAAAAAGGCGGTTGCCGGTATGGTAACGGCCTTGTTTTGATTGGTGCTGATATTGCCACAAGGCCAGATGGTGCCGGTTTTGCCAGGCGTATTTAAGCGTTTCGGGATAGGCGCGCGGAAAGCGGCTTATCTTCAAATCGAAAGGGATGCCGCGCAGGTAGAAATCGATGGTATGGTGTTTTGTGTCCGGCTCGGCTTCAACATCAGGGTGCGCCAGAAAGGTTTGCAGGATTTGGTCGTGGGTGTGGTGGTTATACCAGCGCCGAATGGTATATGCGCCAAATAGTTCCGGATCGATTTGCTCAGCTTGGGCAATGTGTGTAATATGGTGCCATAACTGCGAAAGCAACAGCGTTTGGTACACGAAGTTGCTGAGTTGATCCCAATGATTGCTCTGTGCCCTACCCCAGGGCGGCATCTTTTTGAGCTTATTTAGCTCACGACGGATGATATCAGTCTGGGGGGTCACAACAAGCCTCAACGGGGCTTGAAGAAAATAATAACGTACTCATGCTTGAAGATGTAATAGCCCCCGGCTAAAGCGCGATAGCGCCACAAATTTGCATCTTTCCCCTTCCCCTTCTCATTTCCCTCAATGTTCTTCACAATGATGGCTTTGGTTTTAAAGCCTACTCTGTTCATCCGCTCCATACACCAAAACCCTAATGGTATTAACTCACCTTTAGCATATTTATCGCCAATAATCAGCGCCGCAAAGCGACCGGGGGCCAATAGATCATAACCGTTTTTGGCCACCGCTTGAAAGCCATCCAGAAAGGCTTCGGTTGTGGCAGCGTTAGAGAGATCTTCGGCATTGTCTGAAAAGCGAATAATATCGGCGTAAGGCGGGTGCAGGATTAAGAGGTGCGCTAAGTCGGCCTGCAACCTCGCCAGCGTATGCTGTATGTGTTCGACAGTAGCGGGTTCCGCGCTGTTGCCCTGTAAGAGATGGATACGGCTATCGAGGTGTTGGGGATCGACTTTAGAGCGCACGTACTCAACCAACTCCGGTTTGAGTTCAACGCCAATGCAGCGCCGATCTAAGCGCATGGCTTCAATGGCACTGGTCCCGGAGCCAAGAAAAAGGTCGAGAATAATGTCATCTTTTTTGCTGTAGCGGGTAAAAATTTGGGTGGCAATTTGAGGAATGTAATTGCCGTGGTAATCAAGCCGGTGCCCATCACCGCTGGCCCGATTGTTGTACAGCCAGAGCGAGTCGGTTTTTATCTCATCGTAATCACGCCAACGGTTGAGATCGATATCGCTCCAGGGTTTTTGTTTTTGTGGTTTGGGATCATCACTCATACCGCTCATTATAATACAAGGTGAGGTGTCACCCAATTTAGGGCAGGCACAGGAGTGCGTTTCTGTTATGGGGGCGAGAGAGAAACACTGAATTGGTGAAGGCTCTTTTTGGAGGAATTATAAGGTAAGCCTATGAAAAACGTTACAGACAGAGGGAAAAAGTTAGGGTAAACTGTATAATTACAGTGAAGGATCGGAAATAATTACGAGTATCATAACCTAGTTATTAAAGAATGAACTTAACGAGGAATCATGTCGATTAAATTATTAATTATTGATGATGATCCATATATTACCGATATGCTAGACTTGGTACTGCCGACAAAGGGCTTTGAAGTGTTTTCGATTAATACCGGGGAGGACGGTGTAAAAGCTACGCACAAGATCGATCCCGATGTCGTTGTTTTAGATTTAATGATGCCCGGTATAGACGGCTGGAGTCTGTGTCAACAAATCCGCTCGTTTAGTCAGGTGCCCATATTAATTCTTTCGGCGGTTATCGAGTCGCCCAGCATTGCCAGGGCAATGGAAAAGGGGGCTAATGATTATCTGACCAAACCTGTCCCCTTGAACACATTGGTGACGCGGATAAAAGAGTTGGCCCAATAGCGTACGATGCTATTGGGCCAAAAGAATTTGCGAAATTTCGACCACATATTCTGTTGTCACCACTTTTTTCTTCCCTACTTGTACCACGGCAGAGATACCACAAAGCGGCTGCCCTGTCCAACCTTGCTCTCTACAGAAATTTGGCCTTTATGAAGCTTAACCAACCGCAAAACCAGGGCTAAGCCAAGGCCTGTTCCTTCCTGCTGGCGGCTTAGCTTACCATCGAGCTGTTCAAACGGATTAAAAAGGTGTTGCAAATCTTCATCGGCAATACCGATACCGGTGTCCCAGACAACAATATCAACGTATCCTTCCGGCTCACGGCCGACAACTTCAAGCCCAACTTGACCATCCGGGGGCGTAAATTTAACGGCGTTGGATAAAAGATTCACTAAAATTTGTTTCAAGCGGCGTTCATCGGCCTCAACTGAAGTGACGCTTAAATCAAACTGGGTTTTCAAATGCTGCTGTTTCTTTTGAATCTCCTGCCGAACAAATTGTAGACTTGTTTCACAAATAAATTGAACATCAACGGGCATAAGACTCAGTTCAAGCTTGCCTGCCTCAATTTTAGAAAGATCAAGAATATCGTTAATGAGATCGAGTAAGTGATAACCGCTGTCTTGAATAAGACCCAAATATATTTTTTGTTGGTCAGTAATTGCCCCAAACGTACCATCGATTAAAATTTCGGTTGAACCTAAAACGGCGTTTAAAGGTGTTCGCAACTCATGGCTCATATTGGCCAGAAATTCATCTTTAAGGCGCGAGGCTCGCGATAGTTGAGCGTTAACCATTTCAAGTTCTTGGGTACGCTCTTTAACACGGGCGGCCAGCGACTCCCGTTCGGCTTTAAGCGCTTCCTCTGCCCGCCGGCGGGCGGTGACATCAATACCAATGCCCCAACTGGCCCAGCCGGGAATGGGAAATTCGCCCGAAATATTTGACCAGCTAATGGTTTTAACGGTACCGTCTTTACAGGTTAACTCAAACTCCCAATCGCGGTAGTCGCTTTCTTCGCCCTGCCGCCGCCATTTATCCAGCATTTTTTGGCTATCCTGGTAACCCGGCATGAGTAATTCAGCTAATTTTGGATTACCAATAACATCCAGGGATGAATATCCGGTTACCCGCTCACATTCACGGTTCCAAACAATCAAACGGCCCAGGTTATCAAAAGCGATCATAAGCACCGGCATATTTTCTACGACGCTGCGCAGCCGTTTTTCGTTGGTGCGCAGGGCATCCTCAACCTGTTTGCGGCCTGTAATATCTCTAAAAACCATCACACTACCGCTTAATTCGCCTGCTTCATCTAACAAAGGGCGTGCTGTAGCACTAATAAAAACGCCGTGGGGCTTATACTTATTTTTAATATAGTATTCTTTCTGGTCGATGCGATAGCCTCGTACTGCGGCTACTAACGGCATTTCGCTACCACCGACCATCATGAGTGTATTGTCATAATAGAAACCATAATGTTTGGCCCACTCTTCTATGGGGGCGTTAACGGGCCTCATTCCTAAAATTTCTTCTGCTGTTGGGTTGAAAACAATAACTTTACCGGCGGTATCAATAACCACAACACCATCACCTATTGTGTTGAGAATGGAATAAAGCAGGTGCATTTGGTTAGCGAAACCATGGGCTAACGCCCGGAGTTGGTTTTCCGATTGGGCTTGCTCGGTTACATCGGTTGAAGTACCAACAATGCGATAAACGTTGCCTTGTTCATCTTTTATGGGTGTCGCATTGGTCCATATCCAGCGCGTTATCCCATCGGGGCGAATAATGCGATATTTACGGTTGATCCCAAATCGGATTTGATTTCGGACATCACTGGCCGATTTCGTCAGATAGCGATCATCAGGGTGGACAATGTCGTCGAAAAACAAGGGATCAGGAAAAGCATCTTCCACCGGTAACCCAAATATACTCTCATAATCGGGGCTAACATATATCATTCGTCCGTCGGTATCCATAATCCAAAAGACTTGATAGGGTAGATATTCAGCCAGTTGCCGAAATTTCTCCTCACTTTCACGCAGCAACCGTTCTTTACGCTTTCGTTCAGTTACATCCCTCATCATCGACTGGATAGCCGGTTTGCCGTTGAAATAAATCGAGGTACCAAATGTTTCTACATCAATAACTTGGCCCTCTAAACCTACCATTTTGAGTTCCGATGTTATTGCGTGATTTGTATTGTTCAAAAATTCGGTATGTCGATTTTGCGAGTCAGCCTTATAATCGCTATGGAGAAATTCAGATATATCCCTGCCCAGTAGTTCCGTCGAGTGGTTAGCACCGAGTAATTTTGCTCCAGCCGGATTGATATACACTATCTCTCGACCAGCGGTGTATACCCCAATACCATCCGGAGATGATTCCACTAACTGCCGGTATCGTTCTTCACTTTCAGCCAAAGCAAGCTGTGTTTTTTTATTACGGGTGACGTCGCGCACAATGACAAGAACTTCTTTGGAACCGCAGGCAACAAAGCGTCCTTCTAAATGGCGCGTTTTATTGACAATGGTATAGTCAAATTCATCGGCTACCAGCCTTTCAGTTTCATGGGCTCGGTTTATACTCTGCCGGATTACATCGGCTAATTCAGGCGGCAGTACCTCAGCCAAATTTTTACCGATCCAGGTTTGAAGCGTTGCTAGAATTGGTAGGGAGGGGCCGTGCACATCAAGGCAAACACCGTTTAGATCGATGCGAAAAAGAAAATCAGGCATCGCGGCCAAAATGGATTGTTGTTGTTCTTGGGTTTTGTGAAGATCAATCTTAGATTGCTTACGCTCAATAGCATACCGAATTGAGCGCGTTAAGATCTGTTTGTTAATTGTGTTTTTAACAAGATAATCTTCGGCACCATCGCGAATAGATTGGGCGGCGGTTGCATCATCGTCAAAACCGGTCAATACGATGATGGGTATGAGGGGGAAACTGAGGCATAGCTGTTGAACCGTCTCAATACCGGTGCTGTCCGGTAAATTGAGGTCCAAAAGAATAACATCAACGTGTTGATCATTTAGGTTAGCGAACGCTTTGGCCAGCGTATCAACCCATGTAAGACGAAAAGAAATAGGCGTTTTCTCAAGAAGCATCTGTCGAAACAGAGCAGCATCACCTGGGTTATCTTCTATTAAAAGGACGGTTGTAAATGAGTGATTATCCACACGAAACAACGATTCTTAAAGGTCGTTATCCAATTTGTCTTGTTAAAAGACTAATACGGGATAGTAAATTGAAATTTCGACCCTTGACCTGATCGGGACTCCACCCAAATGGTCCCACCATGACGTTCAACAATTTTTTTACAAATGGCCAAGCCAATACCGGTACCGGGATATTCACCGCGGCTATGAAGCCGTTGAAATATCATGAAGATACGATCTTGCTGGTCGGGAGGTATCCCAATTCCATTATCTTGAACGGCAAACATCCAGGCCGTTTCCTGTCGGCTGGCTGAGATATGAACAATGGGCGAGGTATCGCTTTGAAACTTAATGGCATTGACAATGAGATTTTGAAAAAGCTGTCCAAGTTGAGTACTATCTCCGCGCAGTGTGGGTAAAGCATCCCACGTAACTTTGGCCTCATTATCCTCAATAGTTACTTGTAGATTAATCAAAACCTGTTCAAGTAATTCATTGCAATCAATTTGCGATAGTTTTTGCTCTTTGCGACCAATGCGAGACAGTGCCAGCAAATCGTGGATAAGCCGCTGCATACGTTTGGCACCGTCAACGGCATAATAAATAAATTCATCGGCATCAGAGTCAAGTTGGCCCTGATAGCGACGCTCTATTAACTGAACATATCCGGCAATCATACGTAGCGGTTCTTGTAAATCGTGAGAGGCTACGTAGGCAAACTGCTCCAGTTCGGCATTAGAACGTTTAAGCTCTTCGGCGCTGGCTCTAAGTGCGGCTTCACCTTCTTTTATTTGGGTAATATCAACGTAGGCGCAAAGAACTCCTGTAACCTGGTTCATTACATCGTAGGCCGGTTCGATGGTAAGATCATAATAACGCATCCGGTCATGAATAGTAACGTTTACTTCCTGACGAATCATTTGCCCACTATCAAGGGCCTGATTTTTTAGATCGTTGAGCATTTTGGCATCATCTTCTGAAAACAGAAACGCGTCCGTTTTGCCGATAATGTCGTCGGTTGAAAAAGAGCGCTGTGAATTATGTAGCCAGATGTAGCGTAAATTTCGGTCTTGTTCTGAAACAAAAACGGGTGAGTTCAAAAGGGCGATCCGGAACCGCTCTTCGCTTTTCCGAAGGGCTTGCTCAGCTTGTTTACGCCAGGTGATGTCAGTCATAACCATACGGCACAGGGGATGGCCATCACCGGTTTGAGCTAATACGCTTTCGGCTAAAAAATAGGTTTTTGAACCCCCTAAATTTTTGAGAGACAGCTCGCAACTTTGCCGGGCGTTTGTCTCAAAAACGACGTCCAGGTGATGAAAAAAAACAGGACGGGCTTCGGGCGACAGGTGAGGGAGCATAGGCTTATTAATGAGACGCCCCTTTTCTCGGCCTAACATCTCGGCACCAACCAAATTGAGATCAATAATCACGCCGCGTTGATCCAGTGTAAAATAGCCAACCGGGGCAAAATTATATAAATCAAAATATTTTTTTTGGGTGGCGGTTAATTCTTGCTGCGTTCGGCGTAACTCTTCATTTTGTAATTCCAGTTCAATTTGATGAACACGTAACTCATGTAAGATTTTTGGTAAATCTTTGTCTTTAACTAAATCTTCTAAGGCGTAATCTTCTCGAAGTAGAGCTTCGGCCTTATGCCGAATGGATTGGGACATGGTTTACTCCAAATTTAGAATAAGAGACGACGTTTATGTCTCCATTTGGGAATGGTCAACGCCTAAAACAAAAAAGTATTTGAATTTGTTTTTATCTTCATAAATCGGCCAAGTATGCCAATCGACCAGCAGTTGTTCTCCGTTTTTCTTAAGAATATGATGCTTGGTAATCACTTTCGTCTCACGGTCCGAATTATTTTCTATTACCTGACGCACAGCTTCAATCTCGTCTTCCGGAACAAACATAGAGAAAAAATCGTGGCCGATGACTTCTTTAGCATTATAGGTTAATGTATCCAGCATGTGGTGATTTATATTTAATATTTTTCCTTCCCTATCAAAAGACACAAAATAATGAGGCATTGCTTGCAGCAACCGTTCACTTAAACTTGCTTGATGCTGGGCCAAAGCCTCAGCGTTTTTGTAAGAAGTAATATCGGTAGCGGCGCTAATGACTCCAATAATCATATCATCATCATCACGCAGTGGCTCAGAAATGAAGTCGTAATAATATTTTTCATTATTGATATGCAATGTCAATTCTCGGCGTACGCTCTTACCAGACTTCAAGATGTCCTGCTTAATCTGCGTCAACGTCTCAGCGTCTTCTTGAGAAAAAAGATCGAGATCTGATTTGCCAATAACATCGGTGGAGTTAAAAATAGAGTTGGCTCCATAAAGCCAACGATAATTTAACTCTTTATCTTGCTGGGCTACACTAACGGGTGCATTCTTTAGGGCAATCCGGAAGCGGTCTTCGCTTTGCTTTAAAGCAAGTTCCATGGCACGGCGCTCACTAATGTCCATTCCGGAATAAAGAACCCCTACAATTTTTCCGGTTTCACTCTTAATTAGTGAACTATCCCAAGCGATAAGCTTTTTATACCCCATCCTATCAATAACACGGCCTTCAAAACTATGGAGGCCTTGAGATTTGCTGTTTATGGAATGTTGAAACAAAGCACGGTTTTTCTCTTGATCTTCTTTTAATAGGCAGGTTTTAAACCAATTTTTACCGATAAGATCAGCCGCATGATAGTTAAGCAGCTCAGAGCCTTTTTGATTAACAAAGGTGATGTCACCTTTTTGATCTAACGCTACGACCATGGTGCTAATATTATCCAGATACATTTTGGCCTTATCCAGGTCTTCCAACTGAAGCTCTGCTTCACGTAAAGCTGTGAAATCTACCAGGGTAATCAACACACCATCAATATGATTGGTACTGGTTCGGAAAGGCATAACTTTAAGAAAGTACCAACTCTTACTGGTACTTTGGACTTCACGCTCAATGGGAAGATTGCTTTCTAACGCTTTTTGAGCCAAACTCACTAAATCGACGCCCACCAGGTTATGGGTAATGTGGCTGATTGGTCGACCAACATCATATTCCAGCAGGTTTATAACAACGGCCGTTATCGGCGTGAATTTGCGCACCCGGAGATCGTTATCAAGAAAAATTGTTCCGACGTCAGTGCTTCGCAATAGGTTATTGACATCGTCATTAAGGGCAGTTAGTTCTTTGATTTTGGCTTGATACTCCGTATTAACGGTAATCAATTCTTCATTGACCGACTGCAACTCTTCGTTGGTGCTCTGCAATTCCTCGTTAGCCGCCAGAAGCTCTTCATTGGTAGCCTGCAGCTCTTCGTTGGCCGTTTCTAACTCTTCAATAGTCGCCTGCAGGTTTTCTTTGGTGTACTGTAATTCTTGCTCCAAATCTTTTATGCGCTGACTGGCACTACGGCTAAGGTTAAAAGCCTCCGCTCCGTCATCTTCAAGCTTTTCTTGGGTACTATGAAGATCAAAAATAATCAAATAGAGACGGCGATGACTGCCCTGAGACCAGAAAGGTCGTGTAATCAAATTGATGCGCTGCACATTGCTAGAGGCTTTTACCCGCACATCACGGAGTATAACCTCTTCCTGAGTATGGATGCTGCGTTGCAGAGCCGTACTTAACGGCAGCGATAACTCTTCAGACGTCATGTGCAAGATGTTCAAATCAATTTGATAGCCTATAGGAGCCTTTAAGAAATCGCGCACTTCGCCAAAAGCGTGGACAAGCATGTGGCTATCATCAACTACAACACAAGGCGGCATAACCTGCTCTACCAAGCTGCGTAAAATAAGCTCGGCATTGCGCCAATCCTCATTATTATTTGAAGAGGTTGATGCGCGATAATCTCGTACTCCGGTATTTTTTTCCGGAGTTTCATCATTTTCTCGTTGAATGCGAATGGGGTTAATTCTTGATATCGAGGGGCGACCACCAGCCATACGATAAATTTTCCACTTGCTGTGTTCGATAGGAAAAACGTTATCGTAATCACTGCCTACCGTTTCGCTGGCTCCTAAAAACAGATAACCACCCGGCCTTAGGGCAAATTGAAAGGTATCTAACGCTCGACGCTGAAGCGGATGCTTGAAATAAATCAACAAATTTCGACACGATATAAAATCCATGTTGGAAAAAGGTGGATCCTTTACCAGGTTGTGTTGGGCAAAAACAACCATGGTTCTGGCACGCCGTAGAATTTCGTAATGGTTACCACGCTTCACAAAAAAGTTACGCAGCCGTTCGGTGGAAACATCGGCCGAAATGCTATCGGAAAATGCGCCCCGGCTGGCGTGTCCTAACGCTTCTTTATCTAAATCGGTAGCAAAAATTTTAACATCAACATAGCGGCCTACTCGCTCCATATATTCTTGAATGATGATAGCCAACGAATAAGCTTCTTCGCCGGTGGCACAGCCGGGTACCCAAATACGCAGCGGTGATTGCTGCAACTCCTTATCTTTAAATAGCGCCGGCAGTACGTGACTTTGTATAAAATCAAACGCTTCCGGTTCTCTAAAAAACCGGGTAACGCCTATTAAAAACTCTTTGCTTAAAATCTGGCACTCATTAGGCGACTCTTTTAGATAAGTAACGTAATCGCCCAAGTGATCAATTTGATTAAGGCTCATTCTACGTTCGATACGCCGCAGTACAGTGTTGCGTTTATAATCCGTAAAATCAACGCCTGTATTTTTATATAAGAGAGCAAAAAGCTTTAACAAGTCAGTATCATCACCTTGGCCTTCTTTTTCTTCTATTTCGGCTTTAATGATAAGACCAGGGTGCTTAATATAATTCTGCAAAATTTCCGGCATTTTTTCCGGTGAGGTTACATAGTCAACCAATTTGGTAGACAGCGCGCTATTAGGCATACCGTCAAACTTGGCTGTCTCATCTTGCACCATAATCATGCCGCCAAACTCTTTAATGGTGCGAAGCCCGCGGGTACCGTCGCTACCGGTGCCGGAGAGGATGATACCAACTGCTTTATCTTGTTGATCTTTACCTAACGACTCAAAGAAGATATCGATAGGTAAATTAAGTCCCTGGGTACGATCATAATCAACCAGCAGCAATTTACTTCGAAAAACGGTCATATTTTTTCGGCGCGGAATGAGGTAGATGGAACCGGGGGAAACCGGCATGCCATCTTTAGCTTCATAAACCGGCATCGGCGTATATTTTGACAAGAGCTCAACCATATGGCTCTCGTAATCGGGCGACAGGTGCTGCACAACGACAAATGCAAAATCGTTTGAGAAAGGCATATTGGTAAAAAATTTTTCCAAAGCTTCCAGCCCACCCGCTGAGGTTCCGATACCAACAAGATAAAGATTATCTGGGGTGTGGTCCGTCATAATAGTCTCCTAGAGGATATTTCTACGAAGGCTGCATCATATTGTGGAATATACTTTTTAACACTGGCACAATATCCTCTTTAAAAATATAACCGATCTTTTACGGATAGTAAACTTTGAAATTTCAGGACAAAAACCAAGGGGCTATTTCATCATGAAAATCGAACCCCTTCTTGTTCCACGCTATTCAGTCTACACAATTTATGAGGCAAAGTTGAATGCCCCATGCTTTTTTTCAGAATTATTATTGAGAAAACGCGTTTTGAAAAAAGGTACTATGTTTGCACTTTTTTAGAAACCAGGGTTTTGACACCCCATTGATAACCTTTTGTGGCCAAATGAGATCTTTTTAGTGCTAAAACCCTGGTTTCTTGCTTTAATTCATTAAAGTACAAAGGTAGTGAAAAGGGAAGGAAATAGAGCTTATTGCAATTTTGAGAGATCAATTAAAATGAGCGTAACACCATCGACCTGATCAGTATGGGTGCGATAGGCAAAGATTTTTAGTAAATATGTATGACCACGCTGATCTTGTACTTCTTGTTCCACGGTTGTATGGGTATTGAGTACATGACCAGACAGGTTTACCAAATCAACATTAACAAGATTATGCGAAAGATGCTCAAACGGGCGGCCAATGTCTTGTTTAAGTAAGTTTATATTTTTCTGTGCTGCCGAAGTAAACTTACGGACATTTAATTTGCTATCCAAAAAAACAGCACCAATATAGGTGTTGGTTAAAAGATTATCCATATCATTGTTAAGCCGTATCAGTTCCCGAATTTTTATTTGATATTCAGCATTAACCGTGTGCAATTCTTCATTAACCGATTGCAGCTCTTCATTGGTGCTTTGTAGTTCTTCGTTTGAGGCCAACAGCTCTTCATTTGTGGCCTGTAACTCTTCGTTAGCCGTTTCCAACTCTTCAATAGTCGCCTGTAGATTTTCTTTATTATATTGCAAATCGCGCTCCAGGCTGATCATACGCTGTTTAACGGCTTCGCTGAGATTATACTGCTCAATATGGGTCTTTGTTTCTTCGCTAACCTGCGCCGATTCAAAAATAATCAAAAAGAGCTGTCGGCTATAATTTTCTTCCCAAAATGGACGAACCAAAATGTTAATCTGCTTGGCCTGATCGCCCTCCTTTATCAAAACATTGTGATAAGCCACCTCTTGATTCTCTTGCATGACCCGATTTAGGCCTGTAGAAAGCGGCAACCGCAATGTTTCATTAATCATCTTTAAGATATCAAGGTTGACCCGATAGCCACTGGGTACAGTTAGGTATTGACTTACATCTCCAAAGGCGTGAACAATAATATAATTTTCATTGATAACAACACATGGCGGCAAAACATGCTCAACCAAGCTGCGCAAAACCGGATCGCTGCTGCGCCAATCATCCGGCGACGTTGATTGTCGATAGCTATGCACTTTAACCGCCTTTTGCTGATCATGGTCAAAGGCAATCGGCATCGGCAAACGGGAGTGCCCACCCTGGTAAAGAAAAACTTTCCACTTGTTATCTACAGCATGAAATTCCTCATTAAATTCGCCCAGGCTCTCGCTGGTTCCCAAAAAAAGACAACCGCCTGTTTTCAAGGCAAACTTAAAGGTTTGTAATACCTTTTGTTGTAATTTTGGCTTTAGATAAATTAACACATTGCGGCACGAAATAAGATCCATTTTGGAAAGGGGGGCATCTTTAACCAAATTTTGATAAGCAAAAACCACCATTGTCCGCAATCGGGGTAAAATCTCGTAGGTATTTCCTTTTTTTATAAAATAGCGATGGAGTCGATCAGCCGGCACTTCAAAGGAAATATCTTCAGGATAGACACCGGCGCTGGCACGCTCAAGTGACCGTTTGTCTAGATCAGTCGCAAAAATTTTCAGCTCTAAAAATTGCCCCGTGCGTTCCATATATTCCTGAAGAATAATAGCCAATGAATACACTTCTTCGCCCGAAGCGCAGCCTGCTACCCAGACTCTGAGTTGATCTTTAGCTGTTTTTCGACTAAATAAGGTAGGTAGAATTTCGCTCTGCAATATATCAAAAGCTTCATGATCACGAAAGAATCGGGTTACCCCTATCAGAAACTCCTGTCGCAATGTCTCACATTCCTCAACAGAATTTTGTAGATAATCAACATAGTCCGACAAATGTTCAATTCGATTAACCACCATACGGCGCTCGATACGACGCTGAAGGGTATTAACTTTATAACCTGAAAAATCTATCCCTATTTGCTGTTCCAAAACAGCCAATAGTTTTTCAGGCACGGTTTTATGATTATCTTTAAAGTCAGGTTGCCCGAAAGCTCGAGAATAATTGACATATCCCAGCAGTGTATCCGGCATTTCAGTCGGCGGAGCTACATAATCAACCAATTGGGTAGCCAAGGCATTAAGCGGCATCCCATCAAATTTAGCCGACCTATCCTGTACCATCACTAATCCGCCGGCTTCTTTGATGGCCCGAATACCACGGGTACCATCGCTGCCCGTTCCCGACAGGATGATGCCAATTGCCTTTTCACCCTTGTCTTTGGCTAACGACTCAAAAAAGATATCGATAGGCAAATTGAGTTGGCCATCTTTTTTCTTATAGGCTACCAGATAAAGTTTACTCTTAAAGATGGTCATATTTTTGCCGCGAGGCAATAGATAAACTACGTTAGATTGCACCTCTAAACCATCTTCAGCCTCAATCACCTGCATCGAAGTATGGCGGGCTAATAACTCAACCATATGGCTTTTATAATCGGGCGATAAATGTTGCAGCACCACAAAGGAAATATCACTATCAGATGGCATGTGAGAGAAGAACTTTTCTAAAGCTTCCAATCCTCCAGCCGAGGTTCCAATACCGGCAACAAATATGCGTGATTCGGTCTGTTCAGTCATGGGGAATTACTCCTAAACGCACAAAGTATTAAGATGTACAAGGCTTCTAAAGGATAAAGAAGGATTAGGGGTTTGGGGAGGAAACAACCTTGTAACCTCGCACTCAGTCTATAAAGACTATATCCTGATTTTGAGGATTAGTAAAGTAACAAGGATTAGATAGTTAGCATTGACGCCTAAAGGCGATTTAAGGCTTCAAACGCATCGCGAATTTCTCCCAGGGCAGTGTATTGATAATGTTTTTAGCCGTTGCCCAGCCGCGATTAGCCGTAGCTATGCCAAAACGCATATTCTCAAAACCATCGACATGGTGCGCATCACAGTTGATCATCAGGTCAACGCCTAACTCTACCGCACGGCGCACGTGGGCATCATTTAAATCCAGACGCTCCGGTGAAGCGTTAATTTCTAAAGCAGTTCCGGTTTCCGCCGCAGCCTGCATAATCACTTCCATATCAAAATCACCGGCCTCGCGCTGTGTCAGCAGCCGCCCACTGGGGTGACCGATCAAGTGAACATAAGGATTGTTAATTGCCGCCAGCATGCGTTTGGTCAGCGTTTCTCGGTCTTGGCGCAAACCAGTATGAACCGAAGCCACCACAAAATCCAGTTCGGCCAAAACCTCATCCGCAAAGTCGAGCGTGCCGTCCGCTTTGATCTCCATTTCGGTCCCTTGCAGCAGCCGAATGCCGGGCAATTTGGCCTGAACCTCGTCGATCTCCTGGCGCTGCTGGCGAAGCCGTTCGGGCGTTAAGCCGTTGGCAATACCCAGGCTCTGGGAGTGGTCAGAGATAACCAAATATTCGTAGCCGCGCTCCATTGCCGCCCGAGCCATCTCCTCAATAGATTGCGCTCCGTCACTCCAGGTCGAATGGCAGTGAACCTCGCCTTTAATATCACCTACTTGTATCAACTCCGGCAGGGCCTTATTTTGCGCGGCCTTGATCTCACCGCGATCCTCCCGCAGCTGCGGGGGGATGTAAACCAAGCCGAGAAACTCATACAAATCAGCTTCCTTGTCAAACGCAAGCTTCTCGCCGTCACTTTCGCGAGTCAGCGCATATTCATTAAGACTATACCCCTGCTTTTGGGCCAACTCTCGTATCTTGACGTTATGAGCCTGACTACCCGTAAAATATTGCAGGGCCGTTCCCCATCGCGACGGTTCTAAACAGCGCAAATCAGCTTGCAGCCCGTTTCGAAAGCGGACCGAGGTTTTGGTTTCACCGGCGGCGATCACTTCTTGGACCTCATTCATCGCCTTAAAGGTCGCCATAATCGGTTCGGGTTGCTCGGTAGCTACTAAAAAATCCAGATCGCCGATGGTTTCCCGCATGCGGCGCAGGCTGCCCGCAACTTCAACCTTAAGCGCTTCAGGCAGCTTTTCAAGCACCGCGATAACCGTCATGGCCAAAGGCCAGGCAATACCTAGATGAACACGCCCCGTGTCGCGCCGTTCTAACGCCTCGATACTGGCCAAAATTCGGGCCTCGCTTTTGGCCCCCATGCGCGGCAAGGTTTGCAGTTTGCCGGCCTGTGCCGCTGCTTTGACTTCGGCTACAGTGGTAAGCCCTAATTCTTGCCACAACCTCTTCGCCATCTTAGGACCCACATCGGGAATATTCAGCACGGCCACCAGGCTCTCCGGCACTTCGGTAATAAGTTTCTCCCAAAATTCTAATTTGCCGGTCTCAAATAGTTCGGCCGACTTATCCGCAATCGCTTGGCCGACACCTTCAATCTTTCGCAAATCCTGTCCCGACTGCCATAGGTCGAATAAATCTTGCCCTAATCCGCCAATATTATCAGCAGCTTTACGATAAGCCAAAACTTTAAAGCGATTCTCGCCTTTAATCTCCAGTAAATCGCCGATATTGGCAAACAGCTCTGCTACTTCTCTATTATTGAAACGCGGCATGAAAGTCTCCTCGTTGGATCGTTAATGGATACAGGTATCTTATACGGCTGTTGAAGCGAAGCAAATTATGCTAATCCGTCTCTGATAAAAGCTATATGATTGACCAGGCCAAATACTGGTCACATGACGGGTTTAATTTGTAAAAACCTTTGCTATAATACCTATTATAGATGACGTGGCCAACAATGACGTTAGGCGCGTGAGAAGTTCGAAGTACTTTTTGTAGTGAACGTGTTGGAGCATAGGTAATTGGTTGTAAAGGCTGTCGGAAGAGGTTAAACCTTTTTACAGCTGATGATTTGCCGGTTGCTGAGAAATGTTTCGGCCGTAAAGCTTCCAAAAGAGAATGTTGTACGTGACGGTTTGACTGAATTTTGGTGAACGATTTAGAGAGTCTTCACCGGAGGTCCAATTTTAGGCTGTGAAGGGTCTAGAGAGCCTCAATTGTGAGGTATTGGAGAGAGCTTCAGTCTGGTTGTCCGAATGAACGTTTTAAGAACTTCTAAGCTATGCCGGTGTACTTTGAAAGGGAGCTAAACCGCCCGGTTTAAGGTTCCAGACAGGGTATAACGCTGATTGACCCATCATCTACTCTCAGAGGCTTCCTTTTTAGGGGGCCTCTGTTTTTTTATTGAGCGCACGCGACGAAGTACATCCATCGCTGCCGCACCGCTTTATCCGGCTCAGCCATCTGCTGAGCCTCCTCTAAAAGCGCCATCCGGGTGGGGTAATCAAGCGGTGGCTCCATCCAATCCGTCGCCACCGGCAGTTGAAAAAAGAGATAACTCTCATGGGCCGGTCGCAGCCGCTCGAATTCTTGGGTGGCTACCAACTCAAAATGATGATTCTCAAGAAAAACGCGCATCGTCCGTAAATCTTGCTGCCCCACACCGTAACGCTCAGCCGCCAACTGCTTAAACAAAATACTCACTTTTGCACTGCGCGGAATATCTTTAAAGATAAAATAGGGTTCCGGGGCGTTGAAAACAAACAAACCATCCGGCTTTAACACCTTACGCAGTGCCGATAGAACCTGCGGCTTGTGGCGAAACTGCCAAAAAACCGAATTACAAACGACTCGATCCACAGGCTCGATAATGATGTCGGCCACAGCAGCCGCATCAGCCCGCACAAACATAACCTGCTCCGAGGTCACTTTCTCGCGGGCAACATCCAGCATCGGACCAGAGATATCCAGCGCAAACACGTGGCCTTGGCCCTGAAGCGCTGTCAAGACCGCCTGGGTTGTCACTCCGGTGCCACAGCCCAAATCGAGCACGCGCATCCCCGGTCGGATATCGGCCTGCTCCACCAGAACCCGGCTAAGCTCTTGGTACATGGTTGTCTTTTCGGTAAAAATTTTATAACGCCGTGCCGTTTCACCATCAAGCCAGGCTGAATTCGATGTCTGATCACCCATAGTTTTGAGATTATACAATACCCCTGTGAACAACCAAATTTATAGCCAGATTAAACAAACTGTGATAGACTCCCCCTCAGATTTTGACCAAATGCCGTATAGTTCCTTTTGACCGCAAATATTCAAAACCGCACACAATTTAAGCACTGGGCGCTCGTTGTTATTTTGATCCTGTTTGGGGGGCTGGCGACAGCCTATAACCTGACGCTGCCGCTAGGTGAAGTGAGCGATGCCAGCGCCCACTTTGCCCTTATTCGCTTCATTGCCGAAGAAGGCCGCCCGCCCCTAACGCTGTCCGAACGCTCGGAAGTAGGCATAAAAGGTGACGCTTCGCCGGTATACCACGGCCTGGTCGCGCTGCTAACCCAGCACGTCGATATTTCCTCCTTCCCGGAACTGCCCCGTATGAATCAGGCCGATGAACGCGCCATACCTGATGACCAACGGCTGATCCTCACCTATTTCCACACCGAGGACGAAGCCTGGCCATTCCGGGGCATCGCTCTGACCTGGCACTTGGCCGGGTTGATGTCGCTTCCGATGGGCATGGCAACCATCATCGCCGTTTATAGCACCGTCCTGGTTATGGTTCCGCAACGGCGTTATTTTGCAGTGGCGGCTGCGGCTTTTGTCGCTTTTCTGCCGCGTTTCATCATCAGCAGCGCCGTTATTAACGATGATAATCTCGTTTTCCCTTTGATCGCCTTCTCGCTCTACGTACTCATAAAAATCATCCATGGCGATGAACAACGCCGTATGTTTATCATCCTCGGCTTGCTGATCGGTTTGGCGGCTATCACCAAATATCACAGTTTGATCCTTTTGCCGGAAACGGCGTTGGTGTTGATCATACTTGGTTGGCGACGTGGATGGGAATGGATTGTTACACTCCGGCGTGGACTGTGGCTGCTGGCTGCTTTTGTAGTGACATCAGGCTGGTGGTTGGGCTTTATTCTCATCAAATTCAACGATATCGAAAATGCTGGGTTGATCAGTGGTCTGGCCGCTCCTTTTGGCGATCCGGTGGTGACCGAAGGTTCAGCTTACCTGTTCAGCACAGAGTTCAACACCCTTTCCATTTGGAAATTCGATTATTGGATCAACTGGACGTTTCGCTCATTCTGGTTGCACTACAACGGTCTCGACAGCGGGATGCAGCTGTTAGGTCGGCAGACAATGTACTGGGCTGTGTATATTCTGTTCGGTGGATTGATGATCATCGCCTCGTTGGGATTGCTCATCAAAAGCATCAACTATGGTAAAAATATCATCACAATGCCGCAAAAGCTGCGGCACTGGCGGCTCGATTACAGTTTGTTGGCGATTCATTTCCTCATTTATCTGGCGCTGATTATTCTGCGGTATATGCTGTTTCCGGCCTGGTCTACCTCACAGGGACGTCACCTATATCCGGCACTTACTTCAATCGCATTTTTTTGGACATTAGGACTGGATGCGGTACAACATCAAATTGCAAAATCCTTCAGCACAAAGTTAGTCAGCCCATTTTTTACCAGCGATAAATTGTTAGTTGTCGTCAGTGCGGGCATACCGCTATTAATCAGCATTGCTATTGTGCCTCTCTTCTTCCGGCCGGTCTACTATCCCCTGCTGCCTATTACCACCACCCATCCCGATAAAGCCGCCATCAGCCACCGTCTCACCAACCAATTTGCCGATGAACTTCGCTTTGAAGGCTACGATATCGACCAAACCAAATTTCAACCGGGCCAGGCCATACCCCTTACGCTCTACTGGCGCACCCGCATCAAACAAAACCAAGATTATCTCATACAAATGTGTCTACACGATACCGCCGGCACCGTCGTAACCTGCCATCAAAGTTACCCGGTCAATGGTCGCTACCCGGTTCGCGCCTGGGAAGAAGGGTATCTGATCAAAGACCAAGTTTATGTACCAACACCTTCGTGCTTGCCTTCAGGCGAATACGAACTTCGCCTCTCGGCTGTACCGCTAAACCTTGAAACCTTAGCCCCTACAATTGACGAATCAATTAGTCCTCAGCCGTCGCTATCCTTAGGCTCGATACAGATCACCGATGCCCCCCTTTCAACCGATACTTCTGTACTGTGGATAAACAACACCCGCTATACAAAAGCCACTGTCCTTCAACTGCGTCAAACGCTCACGCTGCTGCAAGAAGACACTTTATCAGATCCTCGCCTCATTACCGACTCTGTTGCTGATCCGTGGCTGCCTTTCAACAATGCCATCACCTACACCTGTCCCCATGGAGCTACCGTTTCAACGTATAGTTTCATCACCCATCCCGGCGTCAAACCTGGCCTATACCATCTTGAAACTTCCTCTACAGCCGGTGCCCCCAACATTCAGGTCGATGTCATGACCCGTGTTCGTAACTTCACGCCGCCGGATGATGTCGGCACTGAAGTCGGTGCTATTTTCGACAACAAAATCGAGCTATTGGGCTACAAACTCGACACCTCGCCCCGTTCGTCGGGCAGTGCCATAGAAATCACGACCTATTGGCGCTCGTTGGCAACGATGAGCCACAGTTACATTGGCTCGTTTCATTTGCTCGATAACACCTCGACCATGTGGGCCCAAAGCGACAGCCCGCTCGGCAGCGATTACCCCACGGTGCTGTGGTCGCCCGGGGAGGTCATCACCAGCACTTACAAGCTGCCCATCAATCCGTTTGTAGCAGCGGGACAGTACAGTATTAAATTTAGCGTTTACAATTATAATGAGGGGAACTTCGATTTTTTAGCGGCAGTGGGGGGGACCGTACCCGAACCCGTAACCGATCTGTATTTGGCCCAGATTCGTATTCTGGACTCGGCTCGCCAGTCACCACCGGACACGGCAATGGACATTCATCTGGGTGATGACATCCAACTTTTGGGCTATACCATCGAAAATACAACCATAACATCGGCTGAACCGGTACGCATGGCCCTCTTCTGGCAAGCAAGGCAACCGGTTACTCAGGATTATACCATCTTCACGCAATTGATCGGCCCGGACGGGCAGGTATGGGCGCAGCAGGATAATCAACCTCAGGGCGGCAGCTTTCCCACCAGCACCTGGTCGCCATTTGATACGGTGGTTGATCGCTACGAACTGCCGCTTAATGAAGGTGCCCCACCAGGGCAGTACCAACTCTTGGTCGGTCAGTATGACCTTAATACAGGGCAGCGTTTGCCTGCTGTCGATGCGCAAGGGCAGCGTTTATCAAATGATGCCATTGTATTAACAACGATAACATTAGAGTAAATAGAGAGAAAGCGCATTAACTCCCCTTCTTTATCTCTGCCCCCAAATCGAACTCCTGCAAGATCACAGCATCGTCTATCACTGGCGAACCATCCTTACTTGTAGTTTGCAGCCGCTGCCCGGTTTCGAAATTGTACAGCCCGGTAATGAGACGATAGCTTCCCGGCGACAGCGTTTCCGGCAGCGGCAAATCAAAATCATCAACGACAATTTCATTCGGCTGCCAGCTTGAGGTAGGATACTGCCCCGCCAGCGGCTGCGAGTCCCAGCCGGTTACCCGCTGCCCCTCACTATCAAGCAGTTGGACAAAGGCGGTATAATCCTCGCTTATTTGGTCGATAGCCTGCCAATAGAGCCGCACCTGCAGCGTCGAGGCCTCGACTTCGAGCGGCGAGAGCGAGTAGCCTAACAATTTTATACTGCCACCTAATGTAGCTTGAAGAGGTATTTGGGGCGTACGGGGATCACGTCCATCGCCCGTCACATAAAATAATCCCAGCACCACCTGATTACCCTCAACCGGGACACCATCGGCATCATAAATAGGCACCCGCCGGCTAGTACTATAATCGAATAAACCCACCCGTATTAGATAAGGACCGGGGGTGGCATCTGCCCCCAACCAGATGATATGCTGATCGGGAATGACGCCGCCGGGACGCCAGCGATGTTCATCATACAGTGAACTGTCCGTCCACTGAGCCATAGGATTACCGCGTTGATCAAGTAATTGAACAAATTGAGTGCGCGGATACGGCTGGCCGACGACACTTTGCCAATAGAGATTCAATACCGGCGATTGCCCCGGCTGAACCACCGACGGCCAGATTTCATAGCCAAACAGCTCCACCTCATCGCCAAAGTTGTAAGCGATATGGGCAATTGACTGCCAATCGGTGAGTTGGGGCGATAATGGTTGCAGGCTGGCATAGGGTGTAAAAAGCGCGATGGTATCCGTATCGGCCGGGTTACGGAGCTTAACCGGCGGACCGGTGGGCTTCAATGCGGAGAATACATCCGGCGGCTGCGGGCGCGTTACGTAGGCCAACCCTTGCCCGGTCGCATCGCGCGTCAGCCAAACCATGGCCGAGGGCTGCTGCTCTGGCTCTCGAACCAGCATCACGCCCCGATCAGCCACGACCGGCGGCGGCTCGCTCACCTCTTGAAAGTCATCGAACAGCATAAAACGCACAGAGGGGTGCTCATACAGATAAAACGGCAGCAAAACATCTTTACTGCGCGACTCATCGATTACACGTTGGGCCAAATCGACAAAATGGCCGTGATAGGCCTGGTAAACGGCCGGTTCGTTGGCCCAGCGCCAGAAATAGTTATAGGTGGTTCCTCCACCGCTAACGATAAAGATCAAAGCAAGGAGACCCACCTGCACAGCAAAATTTGGCGATGATTTCAGCCAGCGCCGGGTAATCCAGGTCACCAATGTCACCAGCCCCAACGCCATGATGATGTAATAAAACGGCAGCATCGCCGAAATCCGAAGCGTGCTGATACCCGATGACAGCGCCGCCGGAACCCAGGTAATTACCAAACCAATCCCCAAAAAAAGATAAGCCGGTTTACGAATACGCACCACGATGGTGACTAAACCCACACCAAAACCGAGCCAATTGAGCCAGTTGAAGCCCGACTGACCCACAATGTTGTGCCGCCAGGTATCGCTAGAGGTATCGACAAAAATCCGCAAGGCATTCACCAACTGCCCCATCGCGCTGGCCTCGCCCCGTGCGGCACGGTTGAGAATAAAAACATCGCCGCTGCGAAAGAAAAAGGTGACCGGATCATGAAGAATAAAAAGGCCGAGCGGAATAAAAACCACAAACGACAACAGCGCCATCACCAAAAGCCCTTGCCACAGCAAGCGTCGTGACGACCGAATTTGGCCTGCGGGAGCAGTTTTAGTCGCGATAATTGTCCACGCAATGACAAACAGGCCAAAAATCAGCGGCAGTAAGCGCGAGGCAAAATAGGTGTACTGGCTCAACCCTAAAGCAATTCCGGCGGCGGCAAAGAAAGCCATCGACCGCCGCCGGCAGCCCTGCCAAAAGAGCGTAGCTGTCAAGACCACAAAAAACGGCAGCAAGGCTGCCTCATATACGGTGCGACTCATCACAACGTGCCACATTGAAAAAGCCATACTCGCCGCGGCAATGAGCGCCAGCCAATAGCGATCCGTTCGATCAGCAAAGAGGATTAAGACAAAGGGGTACATCAGGGCAATGAACAGCACGTTCACCATTGGAGCGGCCAATCGGGCGGCATAAGGCGTTACGCCCCACACGGTCATCGCCAGGCCGGCCAGGTAGCCGATCATGGGGTGACGGCCTGTATTGCTAACAAAATAGGCCGTCGGCGTCAGGGTTTTGATTATCCACAGGCCATCGAGGGCGTTATACGCTTCATCGTAGTAAAAGCCGGGCGGCAATTCGGCCAGCCGCCAGAAACGAAGCCAGGCCGCGCTCAAAATAATTAAGAGCATTAAACCGGTACGCAGCCATTTTTTGTGGGCAAAAAGGTTGGGTGAAACAAGCATAACAGCGGATTATACTTGAGGCCGTTTTTTCTGGCGAATGGAGGAAAATGAGGGATGACGAATGGAGAATAGAGATTGGAGACTGGAGACTGTTGTTTAATTTCCCAATCTCCTTATCTCCCAATCTCTCTAACGCTTAATCGATTTTTTTACCGCTTTGTAGCCACAACATGGGCACTGAAAAGGCGAACGTCGTCGGGCACGGTTTCCCAATCGACATCTTTGGTTAGGGCCTCGCGGCTGTCGGCGTCGAGCGAGTCGAGGTTTTCGATGCCGTAGGACTGGCGCGACTCAACTTCGATATCGGTAAAGCCGGCGGCGCGTAATTTACCAAGATAGACCGATTGATCGAGCGCGCCGGTAATACAACCGGCCCAGGCGTTGATGTTCTGGCGAAGCTGCTCCGGAAACTCCCCTTCTGTAACCATATCAGAAACGGTAAAGCGCCCGCCCGGTTTCAACACCCGAAATGCCTCGCGGAAAACAGCATCTTTATCGGGCGAAAGGTTGATGACGCAGTTGGAAATAATAACATCGACACTGTCGCTATCAACCGGCAAATCTTCGATTTCCCCTTTGCGAAACTCAACATTGGTGATACCCATTTTGGCTTTATTTTGATTGGCGACGTTGAGCATGCTGTCAGTCATATCAACGCCAATAACATACCCGGTCGGGCCAACGGCTTTGGCTGCCAAGAAGCAGTCAATTCCGCCCCCGGAGCCAAGGTCAAGCACCGTCTCACCCGGCTGCAACCCGGCAATCGCTGTCGGATTGCCGCAGCCGAGCGAGATACCGGTAACGGTATCCGGCAAATCGGCCAGATCATCTTGCCCATAAAGCGCTTCCGCTAAACTCGTAGCCGCTGTATCGGCTGGGCTGCAACAGCTTACACCATCGGCAACCTGGTAAAGCTCACCTTGGTCTGCGGTCGGAGCGCAGCCAACTGGCCCACAACAACTCGCGTTTGAGGTTCCCTGAATTTCAATAACCGTTTGCAATTCAGACGGGTTGAGGCGGTCGGCGATGGCTCCGTATCGCTCTCTTACTTTTTGCTTCATTTCATTCATGGTATCAGACATACTAATCTCCTTTCATCAATACATATATAAATATATCTATATGTTCAGGCAAAAAAATTTTATTTACTTAATTCTTCTACCTCAACTAACTCACTTAAGTTGATATCAGCAGGAACAAATTTAGTAAAGAGCATGCCGCAGCACTCGACAATATTGGCCTGATTGGCCTGATAATAGATCTGTTTACCATCACGGCGGCTGGTCACCAGGTTGGCTTGCTTGAGAAAATTAAGATGGTGCGAGATTGTAGGTTGCGATACATTGAAGATATCAACCAGATCACTTACACATTTTTCGCCTTCCATTTGAAGAATTTCTAAAATACG
>JAGRBY010000300.1 GCA_020433835.1 Anaerolineae bacterium
CCAAAAGTGGTATTCTTTCTACAAAAGCAGCCAGATTATAGTACACAATCACAAAAAAGTGAAGAAAAAATCTTGCAATACCGCTATTGAAAAACTTTAAGTTACTTTAAAGTTGACTTTACATAAATAACAGCGGTAACTTTTGCAAGTTACCTTTATTATCTTAACACAGGCCCAAGCGCTACCATTGTAAGGGGCGTCAAACTGTGCTATACTTTTTTTGATACATTGTCTGCTCTTTGACAAACAAGTTTTGCTTAAGGCTACACATAATAGTAAAATATTAGCGCTAATCGCGGAGAACTTATAGTATGGCTCATATCCTGTATGCAGAAGACGATCGAGATTGCCGGGAGTTATTTGCTTTTGCCCTTCGACAGCATGATCACAAGGTTCACGAAGCCATTAACGGCTCTCAAGCTGTACAAATTGTGCGTGAAGAACATATCGATCTGATTATTCTTGACTCTCGTATGCCCATGACAACCGGCTATGATGCGGCTCGAACGATTGCCAAAGAGAAACCCCACATTCCCGTGATCTTCTTCAGCGCTCGAGGTATGCATCGAGAAATTACGATGGCCTTTGAATGTGGGCCGATGGTGGTTGATTATTTGGTAAAACCTCTCGCTCCTCAACAAATTATCGATCGGGTAGAGTCTATCATTGAAGAATGCCGCATCCGTGGATTAGCACCGGTTCGCGAAGAAAATATGGCACGCGAGTTAATTACCGAGTGGTAAGGATGGGGCCAACTGTTGGATGAAGAAATCCGTATAGCATTAGAGCTTGCTCTGGGTATTCTCCCCGAAGACGATCTCGAAGTTTTAATCCAGGCGGTCAATAAAAGTGAATACGAAGCCGGCTCAATCGTTTGCCGTGAAGGCGAATTGGAGCCTGTTTTTTATATTATCCAGGATGGGAAAGTTGCCTTTACCAAAAAAATGGACAAGGGCGAACAGTTTTTGGGGCTTAAAGGTCGCGGCGAATTTTTTGGCGAATTGGGCGTTCTGGATCAGGCACCTCGGGCGGCAACTGTGCATGCCATCTCCGATTGCAAGCTGCTGGAGATCCACGAAACTACGCTCGATATGATTCTCACCCGCAATCCGTCGGTCGCCCGGGCTATTATGCGCGGTATCACCCGTAGCGTCCGCGATACCGATCAAATCACCATTGCTGAACTCCAACTTAAAAATGATGAACTGGGCCGCACCCTTGATAACCTACGCGCGGCCCAGGCCGAACTGCTGCGCCGTGAACGTATGAAGCGTGATCTGGAAATTGCGGCGACTGTGCATCAAAGCATTCTACCAACCGCCTTCCCTGACACACCTAACTTTGAGTTTGCCGCCATCGCCCGTCCCGCTCGAGAAATTGGCGGCGACTTATACGATGTCATTCCGATTGATGATGACCACGTCGGCATCGTTATGGCCGATGCGTCCGGCAAAAGCGTACAGGCTGCTATCTATATGGCCGTAGTTCGGGCACTTTTCTTAAGCCAGGCCAATGCCCACTTATCTACCACCGAAATCGCCCATCAGGTTCACGAATTACTGCTTAGAGTTTCAACTGCCGAAATGTTCGTCACCGCTTTCTATGCGAACCTCAACCACGCTACCCGCTCGATGACCTATATTCGAGGCGGACATGACCGTCCCGTTTACTATCGGGCTGCGACGCAAGAAATTCAGCTGCTCGACGCTCCGGGTCGCTTTTTGGGGCTGCTGCCTAATCTAATCGTACACGAAGAGTCGTTAACATTCGAGACCGGCGATGTCCTCGTCTGCTACAGCGATGGCGTTACCGACGCGACTCGGCCCGGCGATCAAGAAATGTACGGCCTAGAGCGTCTCCAAACCATTATTCTTCGAGAAGGCCACCGATCAGCGCAAGAACTGGCCGATATTATAGTTACCGACGTTGATGCGTTTCGGGATGGGGAAGAACAGCCCGACGATCTAACGTTGTTAATTACCAAGGCTGTTTAAGCCCATTATTTTTTCGGTCAAGCTATTTGTGATTATCGTCTGATCGAACTAAACTCACTACGCGCCGTTTTCAAGCCCGGCTGTCAGGCCAATTCATCATCTAATCTTTCGAAAACAGCAACAAACTGAAGCCTCGCTCGCCAAAAAAGTATAATAAGAGACATCATCCTTTACATTGGAGAAAATAAAGCATGGCTGATTGGGATCAAAAAACTCGAATAACACGCCGCCCGCGCCGTTTGGAAGAAGTTCAATCCACAGAAGTCGGTTTTCCGATTGCCTGGATTCTCATCGGCGCATTATCCGGCCTTATAGTCATCGGGCTGGTGGGGCTAGGCGTTCTCAACATTATTAGAAAGCAGTCGATTACCCCCACCCCCAGCGTTATCGCCGGTGTAGCGCCAACAGAAGCCCTCGCCGAAGTAACTCCGGGGGCGGCAGTGGTCTCCCCCACCATTCCACCGGTGGTCACGTTAGAGCCAACGGCAACCTACACCCCCACAGCGACCCCTGTACCAACCCTGCCCGAAGCATTGGAAGTGGGGGTCTATGCCCGTGTCATCGGCACTGATGGAGCCGGCATCAGTATGAGAGCCGGACCCGGCACTAACAATGCCCGGCTTAACGTTGCCACAGAAGAGGGTGTTTTATTTATCTTAGATGGGCCAACCGCCGATGAAAACCAAGAGGATTATGTCTGGTGGTATGTGCGCGATCAAGATGAAAACGAAGGTTGGGTAGTCCAAGATTTTCTAGAACCAAGCCTGCCGCCCGGCGTTTCGCAGTAATAAAATTCTCGTTAACAATTGATAATTGGTCGTTTTAAACTATAATGGGCATCGCCATCCGGCGCGATGCCTTTTTTTTGGGAGAAACTATGTCCGATATTGAAACGCGGTTAATCGAATTACGAGATGAAATCAACTATCATCTTTATCGCTATCATACGCTTGATGATCCCGTCATTAGCGATGCTGAATATGATCAGCTTTTGAATGAACTGCGAGCGATTGAGGAAGAACATCCCGAATATATCACCCCCGACTCTCCCACCCAACGCGTTGGGGCCGAGCCACTCAGCGTGTTTGAGAAGGTTAACCACCCCATCCCCATGACCAGTTTGGGCAACGCCTTTGATGATGCCGATATGCGCAACTGGCTGGCCAGAGTTGGCCGTATTTTACCGGACGGCGTCACCATCGACGACCTTGAGTTTGTTGTCGAACCCAAAATCGATGGCCTGGCGATTGCCCTCACCTACGAAAACGGCCTGCTGGTTCGAGGCGCAACGCGCGGCAACGGCACTGTCGGTGAAAATGTCACCCCCAACGTGCGGACGATCAAAAACATCCCGTTACGGATTCCGGCCAAATCGAACGGACTTCAGCCACCCCAACGCATCGAAGTGCGGGGCGAAGTTTATATGCCCATCGCTGAATTTAATGCCTTTAACAAGGCCCAGTTAGACAAAGGGGATCGCGTCTATGCCAATCCACGCAACTTTGCCGCCGGATCGCTGCGGCAGTTGGACAGCAAAATCACCGCGCAGCGCCCGCTCGCTTTTTTCAGCTACGCCATTGGCTATGTTGAGGGCGCTGACATCGAAACCCAACAACAGGCGCTCGATTATCTCAAAAAGTTGGGATTTCCGGTCAACCCCGATATTCTTCACACCAACAACCTTGAATCGGTGCTCGATTTTATCCACACCTGGATGGAACGCCGCAACCAACTGCCGTATGATGCCGATGGAGCCGTGGTAAAAATAGACAGTTTTGACCTACAAGAGCAGCTTGGCGTGGTGGGGAACGCGCCACGCTGGGCTATTGCCTACAAATTTCCGGCGCAAGAAGCCACCACCAAACTCTTGGCCATCAAAGGCAATGTCGGTCGGACCGGGCAAATCACCCCCTACGCCGAACTGGAGCCGGTTAACATTGGCGGGGTAACCGTTAGCCAGGCTACGCTGCACAACTATGACGATATCGCCAAAAAGGATATTCGCGAGGGTGATACAGTGGTCGTCAAACGCGCCGGAGATGTGATTCCCCAAGTGGTTAAACCGATCCTCGATCTGCGTCCGGCCGATTCTGTGCCGGTGCAGCCACCAGAACGCTGTCCGGTTTGCGACGAGCCAACCAGTCGGCAGGGCGATGATGTAGCGCTCTTTTGCATTAATGCCGCCTGTCCGGCGCAACTGGTTAGACAGATTGAATATTTCGTTTCCCGCGCGGCGATGGATATCGAAGGTTTCGGCATCAAAATCGGCGAACAGTTAGCCGTTGAGGGGCTGCTGCACGATATCGCCGACATCTATTTTTTAGAGCGCGATCAGCTCCTTGGTCTGGAAGGCTTTGCCGGAAAAAAAGCCGACAACCTGCTCACCGGCATCGAACAAAGCAAGAAGCAGCCGTTCGACCGATTTATAACCGGTCTGGGCATGCGTTACGTAGGCAGTACGGTTTCCGAATTGATTACCGCCGCGTTTCCATCTATTGACCAACTGAGTCAAGCCTCGCAAGAAGATCTCGAGTCGATTGAAGGGGTCGGCCCACGCATTGCCGAATCGATTGTGGCCTGGTTCAGTCGACCGGCCAACCAGGCGCTTATCGAAAAATTTCGACAAGCGGGTGTTACTTTGGCAATTACCAAGTCATCGCCACATGATGACACGCCGCAATCTTTGGCAGGGTTAACCTTTGTTATCACCGGCACTCTGCCGACCTGGAGTCGAGACGAAGCCAAAGAATTTATTGAACAACACGGTGGTAAAGTTACCGGCAGTGTTTCCAAAAAAACCGATTATTTAGTATTGGGCGAAAACCCCGGCAGTAAAGCAAACAAGGCTCAAACGCTCAATATTCCCACTTTAGATGAAGAAAGTTTAAGAAAATTGGGGCAAACCGCGAAATAAGCGTAACTTCCCTTCGAGTTGTGTGTTGAATATATATAAGGAGAGAAGCGTCCTCGCGTACGTATGCATCATCAATCCCCAACAGGATATATCAACAAGATTTGCCTGTTTCATTAACAGGAATAAAATTTTTTGTTAAAAAATTGTACTCATGTCACCGAGTATAACTGTATTGTCTAACGAATTAGAGACTCAATTCGAAAAATTTTGTGAGAGGTTAACCAATGACCCGTGTAGTGATTACTGGATTAGGCGCAATAACGCCAATAGGCAATGACGTCGACACATTTTGGGAGAATATGAAAGCCGGCGTATCTGGGGCTGATTATATCAGTGCTTTCGATGCCTCGGACTACAATATTCAGATTGCCTGTGAAGTAAAAGGATTTGATCCTGGCGACTGGATCGACAAAAAGACAGCAAAACGTTTAGCCCGAAGCACCCAAATGGCCATAGCTACAACGCACCAGGCCTTGAAAGATGCCAACTTTAAAGTCACTGAAGAAAACGCCAAGCGCGTTGGGATTGTAATTAACAGCGGCGGGGGTGGCTTACCGGTGATGGAAGAGGCAACCCACAAATTGCTTAGCAGTGGGCCACGCTCCGTTTCACCGTTTTTGATTACCAGCATTATGATGAATGCCGTTTCTTCGATGGTATCCATTGAATTTGGTACGATGGGACCGCTCAACAGTTCGGCTTTGGCATGTGCCAGCGGTAATTACGCGCTTTTAGATGCTTACCATATCATCAAACGTGGTGAAGCCGATGTTGTCATATCAGGGGGAGCAGAAGCAGCGATCTCACCGGTGATTTTTGCATCGTTCGCCCGTATGGGAGCGCTCTCACCCAACAACATGGATCCAAAACGGGCCAGTCGCCCCTTTGATAAAGATCGCGACGGCTTTGTTTTTGGCGAAGGCGCAGCCACGCTCATACTGGAAAGTGAAGAGCACGCCAAAGCGAGAGGCGCAACCATTTACGGCGAAATCTTGGGCGGCAGTTTAACGTCTGACGGGCACCACGTTACAGCTCCCAAACCCGATGGGAGTGGATCGGGTGAAGCCATTAAGCGTGCCCTTGAATACTGCGGCAAAAAACCGGAAGATGTGGATGTTATCTTTGCTCACGCGACAAGCACCCCCTTGGGAGATACAGCCGAAACAGTAGCCCTCAAAAATGTTTTAGGCGAACGAGCCTACCAAATTCCCATAACCGGCACAAAATCTCTCGTGGGCCATATGCTGGGTGCCGCCGGCGCTGTGGCTGCTTTAGCCGCCGTCAAGTCAATGCAAGAGGGTATTGTTTCCCCTACGATTAATTACGAGACCCCTGATCCGGAGTGCGATCTTGATTATGTCCCCAACGAAGCTCGACCCTACAAAGCTGACTTGGCTCTGGTGAATGCATTTGGTTTTGGAGGACATAACTGCGTTATAGCAGTGGGTAGTTACCACGAGAATGGAACCGGGCAGAACGGAACCGGACATAAAAACGGCGCAGCTTAATTGATTTTAAGTTAAATAAAAAGGAGACGCGCAATAAAACTGCGTCTCCTTTTTGTTACTTATTTATTTTAGCCGTCTATTCTATTCCAAAAAATCTCTTAACCGACGGCTGCGACGAGGATGTCGGAGTTTACTGAGGGCCTTGGCCTCAATTTGTCGAATACGTTCGCGGGTAACGCCAAATTTTTGGCCTACTTCTTCTAAGGTATAGGAACGACCGTCTTGTAGACCGAAGCGTAGCTGCAAAACGCGATGTTCGCGGGCGGTCAATGAGGCCAGCACATCTTCCATACGTTCTGACAATAACTTACCCATAGCCGAGTCATCAGGGGGGGCGTTGTTATCATCTTCAATAAAATCGCCTAACGTGCTGTCCATATCTTCGCCCACTTCCAATTCTAGCGAAAGCGGATGTTGAGCCGCTTGACGGATACGTTCCAGCAATTTAACAGTAATGCCCATTTCTACAGCAATTTCTTCATCTGTGGGGGCATGACCATGCTTTTGTATGAGTTCTCTGGAAACCCGAGAGAGTTGGGTAATTCGCTCGCCCATATGAACCGGAACTCGAATGGTGCGGCCTTGATCAGATAAAGCGCGACTAACAGCTTGGCGAATCCACCAGGTGGCGTAGGTGCTAAATTTAAATCCACGGCGGTATTCAAACTTCTCAACGGCCTTGATCAAACCAATGTTGCCCTCTTGGATTAGATCCATAAAAGACACACCGTGACCAATATATTTCTTAGCGATGCTCACGACAAGCCGAAAGTTTGACTCAATAAGCTTGCATCGGGCTTTAAGACCTTTCTCAACAAGGTCTTGAAGATGCAAACGTGCCTGAGGGGTCAACTGCGCATCTTCAGTGAGCTGTTGGGTAGCTTCTTGACCGCGTTCAATAGCCTTGGCCAACTCAACTTCCTCTTTACCAGACAGCAGTGGAATGCGGCTTATTTCTTTAAGGTACAAGGCAATAGGGTCTTCAGATGTGAAATCAAGAGCACCTTTTCGAGATCGAGAACGTACTCCGCTTTCTTCCATTTCATCATGATCGTCGTGATCACTATCACTTTCGTCATCCATGGAATAATGCCAGGATTGCGATTTTCGTTTCAAGCCTGAAAATGTATCTGTAGATCGCGCAAGAAGTCTTTCTTGGCCTTTGTGAATGAGTTGGTTGATGGGTGATTGTGTTTCAACTGGGGTGTGGTCTACGAGCATAATTACTCTACCTTCCTACAAAGAATTTTTTGGTTTTTTAGGGAACGATTAGTACAAGTTTAACTGGACTGAAATATACAGTGTATCTTTGTAAAAATTTTTAGTCTTAGGGGGAGCCAATATTTTTTTACATCAATGTGGCTATTATTGGTCGTCTCAAAGTTTGCTGAACAGTGAGGTTAATTTATGTCAAGACATAACTCGAAATATGTCAAGTAGTATAGCACACTTTTTTTCGCGATGCAATAGGTTTTTATTAAAGTTAAGGTAAATATTTGACATTTTTCAAAAAATTTACCTCAAATTTACTCCCACCATCAGACAGTCTTATGACTTAAATTTTACGTGATACTTCACTGTATTCTTTGAACAAGTCGGCGATATCTGTTGCTTTGATACGAGAGTAATGAATCTTTACCTCAGCAATAATATCGTCAGAATGCAAGCTATGGGCCGGGCCAACATCGGCCCGACGATATATTCGGTTGAAGGTAAAAAGATTGTTGGGAGAGCGTGGATACTTTAGGTTTTCGGTCATTTTAGAAGTCTCCATATTTAGGTTGAGGTGGATGTTGAAAATAGGTCAGTTTTTACATAAACAAAATACACTATTTTAAACAAAAATTAAAGGGTCAAAAGTCACTAAAATCATTGCCCGAAAGTACTTTTTTTGCCCAAAAAGTTAGAATCGTTGCCAGATTTTTGACATAAGAGAAAATATCGACGGCATTTTATTGTTACGGAGAGCAAAAGAGGGGCTGCTAGCCAAAAAAAATCGAGTTCTTTTTCGGAACTCGATTGAGTTAAATTTGATGTATGTTTTAGAAAGTGTAGTTTTTTATTACTTTATGCGTTGAAGAATAACAATACCATGGCCAAAAAATAGCGAAATGAGAGCGGTTGAATACCATGCATTTTTTGTCTCGCCAAAGAAAAAAGCG
>JAGRBY010000301.1 GCA_020433835.1 Anaerolineae bacterium
TGGCTTGAGCTAACTCCGGGCCACCTCGACCCCAGGCGACCAATCCCAGCCCACCGAGAGCAAGAGAGATACCAAGCCGATTCTTGCTTTGGTTGAATAGCTCCAGACTCTCGTTATAATAAGCTTCGGCATCGTCATATTCGCCCAAAACCCAGGCAATCAACCCCAATTTATCCAGACCGTTGGCGACGCCGTCCGGCATGTTGGCGGCGCGAAACAGTTCCAGGCTTTCCAGAAAATAGTGTTGGGCCATCGCAAACTCGCCGCTGCCTTCGCCGATAGAGCCGAGGCCGTAGAGGGCTGTGGCTCGGTGGTACGATCCTTCAAAATGCTTGCTGAGGGCGATACTGGCTTCATAATGCTGTTGGGCTTCTTTGTAGCGCCCCTGATCGCGAGCGCTGTCGCCCAGGTAAATAAGCGCCAAGGCGATTTCTTCAGCCAATTCGGGCGGTTGTAAAACACGCAAGGCATCATTGAGCAACCTTTCAGCTTTGTCGTAAAGACCCAGCGCGCCACAGAATGCGCCTTGCCGCAGTTGGAGCCGGGCCAAAAGCTGTTTGTCATCGATTTGGGCCAGACCTTTAACGGCCTCAGCAAATGCGTCTGCCCCCTCATAAAAGCGACTTCGCAGCCAGAAAAAATCGAATAACCCTTCAATACTCGGTTCGATGAGCGACTCTTGGCAGTGCGTTACCGCCCAACCCCAGCCGGCTCGAATATTATCAATGTCCGGGTTGATCTGGTTGAGCCAATCGAATCGATCAGCGTCCGAGGGTCGCGCATCACGGGCTTGTAGAAATTTGGCATAATAGCGACAATGCTTTTCCTGGGTTGTCATTTGTTCATCCGGCATTTGGGACAGCTTTTCAGCAGCAAATTGACGCACTAATTCGTGAACATCATACCGGCCTGAAGGCGATGCCCGCAGTAACGATTTGTCGACCAATGCAGTTAAGGTCAGCAAGGTGGCTCTAACCACTTCTTGGGCAGCATCACGACGAAAGCCGCCCCGAAAGATCGATAACTTCATAAAGACGGAGCGTTCAAGCTCCGTCAACATCTGCCACGAATAATCAAATACGGCCCGCATACTGCGATGGCGTTCCGGAATATTACGCTGTGAAGCGCTCAAAAAATCGAGGCTGCGCTCAATTTCTTGCACAACTTCCTCAATCGATAAGACCCGCAGCCAACTGGCAGCCAAGATTAAAGCCAACGGACAGCCATCGACCAGTTGGCTGATGCGAATAACGTGCGGCGCTTCGGCTTCGGTCAGTTGGAAATTCCCTCGAATTTGACGCACCTGCTCGCCAAAGAGATTTATAGCGCTGTAGTGCTCGAGGTTGGAGAGACTCGGCCGAGAAAGTTCAGAGGCACGGTGTTGGCTTTGCGGGTGAGCGAATGCCGGAAGCGTCGTCTTTCCTTTAGGAAAGTCAATAGGAAAGTCAAGCCCATCAAGCTCAATAACCCATTCTTCCATCAGGTTCAAACGTTCGCGCGAAGTGACCAGCAGTTTGATCCCCTTGGCTCGCTGCAGCAGATCGGGCAGCAACGTTGCTCCTTCTATCAAATGTTCAAAGTTGTCCAGGATAAAGAGGATCTCTTTTTCACGTAGGTGCTGGCCCAACTGATCCATCTGATCGGCTGGGCCATAAAAGGAAAAGTCAATCGCATTGGCGATAGCCGCTGCTAAGAGATTCGATAGGGCATTGCTCCGCGTTGTTTCGGGAGTCGCAATGGGGGCCAGATTGACAACGTAAACCCCATCAAAAAACGTTACGCCGTCAAAGACCTTATCCGGCTTAAGATATTGCCTGGCTCCTTCCAACGATAGGCGCGTCTTGCCGATACCACCCGGCCCCACCAAGGTCAACAAACGGCAATCAGGATTATCCAGGTTGGCGGTCAGTTGATCCATCTCGCGCGTCCGGCCCACAAAGGTATTGGTCTGTGATGGTAAATTGTGCGTAATTGGTTTTTCAGTCTTTTTAATGCGTTCGTACAGAGCCTTGGTTTCGGCCGCCGGCTCGACGCCCAATTCTTCCACCAAGATACGAGAACACGTTTCATATTGGGCCAAGGCGGCACCACGTTGACCCGTTTGGGCCAGCAGCAGCATCAGTTCCCGGTGCGCCGTCTCGTGCCACGGCTCCAGAACCAGCAAGCGATTGGCATATTCTATCGCCACCAATGGGTCAGACTTGGGCTGCTTGGTATAGTGCTCGATAAGGCTATTCAGGACCTGGACCATCAACGTTTGAAAATAATCGCGCTGCTCCGCACTCCACGCTTCGAATGATAGCGCATTTTTAACGTAAAAGCCCGCCAGAAAATCACCCTTGTAGAAATTAACCGCCTGTCGCAGCGGGGCCAGGTCGCGCTCCAGATCCGTTGGCTCCAGATCCGTACTCCCTTCGACAGCCGCTTGAAAGAGGGTTACATCCACCTGATGCGGCGCATCCAGATTAAAAGCCACGCTTTGAGATTCGATAATAATGTAGGGTTCCACGGCTTTACGCAGCGTGCCCAGCGTCGTGGTTAGATTGCGCTTGGCTTTGGCTTCGGGCATATCACCCCACAGCAGTTCCACCAGGGTTTCCCGGCTGTGTGGTTGACCGGTCACAGCCAGATAGTACAGCAGCGCTTCAGCCTTGGCCGTAGCCAACCCGGTTAGCGGTCTTTCCCCCAATACAATCTGGGGTTTTCCCAGCAGATTGAGATGTAAGGTCTCAATCATTGCGTCTCCTATCATCAATCTTCAGCGAACAATCTGTACGTTATTTGCAACTTTTTTGCATTTTTTTGGGGCAGCCTGGTAAGGTCTAAGTATATCACAGCCTGAACTTAATCAGGAATTGAACAATAAGGAGACAAAAAATGACACGCTCAACCATAGATATGCATGTTAGCCAATGGGGCCTTTTTTATGGAGAAATAATGTGGTTCTTTGGAAAGTGTGAAATGATAAAGACGATCTACATCCTCCCGATTTAGCGAATTTTATAAGATTCGCAGACGTCTTAAAAATTTTGGCTCACTATGGACTGCAAAGAGGTCATAGAAATGGAGACAAGGGGCATGCCCGAATGTCTTTAGCGGGCATCCAACAACTCTTAGGGCGATAGATTCCCGCTAAACTTGTCCTCGCGTAGGCGGGGAAACATGCGGACATGACAGCGGCCAGCGTTCCTCTTCGTAACCTATAGAGAGCCAAAATTTTTTCCCCGCTTCCAATAGAAAAATAGAGTCGGGGAATATTTTTTCACGAATTTCTATAGGTAAACGCCGAGTCGATCCAATTTTTCCAACGAATCCTACAAGACTCGCCAATTCTTTCAAATTATTTCCAACGATCCTATAGGAATCTGCCAACTCGTTCTTAGAGGATCGCCGAATCCTATAGGAATCTGTGGATCTCTTTCTTGACCTTCATCGAATCCTATAGGAATCTGCCGACTCGTTCTTAGAGGATGGTCGAATCCTATAGGAATCTGGGAATCTTTTTCTCGACCTTCGTCGAATCCTATAGGAATCTGCCGATCTCTTTCTTGACCTTCGCCGAATCCTATAGGAATCTGCCGATCTTTTTCTCGACCCCCGCCGAATCCTATAGGAATCTGTGGATCTCTTTCTTGACCTTCATCGAATCCTATAGGAATCTGCGGATCTTTTTCTCGACCCCCGCCGAATCCAATAGCAAAAGGCGAATCCCTTGCCGGGGATTGGCGTGATCCAATCAAAACACCGGAGTCTTTGAGACGCATGCAGTATGAGACAAAGCATACTTTAACAGCCATCCATTGGCCGTGCCAACGACGAAACGATGGTTGCAAAATTTCAACAAACAAACGCACCATCCTACTCGTCAACCAGCCATCCTACGCACCATCCTACTCATGCAAAACAATATCCAGACTATACAGCAGCGACATCGCCTCCGGCAATGAAAATTTGGTACCTTTAAGCCGATTGGCATCCGCGGCGATAGTGTAGTTGACGGCTCCCGTAAAATCGGCGCTCGTTAGATTGGTATTATGGAAGCGGCTGTTCGTAAAATCGGTCTTGAGACACTGGGCTTCGGTCAGATCGGCCTCGGCAAAATCAACCTCTTTGGCGATGCAGTCAACAAACTTGACCTCCTTTAGATTCAAGCCAAAGAACGAGCCATAATTGAGCACGCAACGGATGAAGTCGATGGTTTTGAGAAAGCTGCGTTGATGCCAATTGGCTTCCGTCCAATTGATGCCGATCAACTGCGAGTCTTGAAACGTGGTTGTTGTAAAGATGCAGTTCTCAACCCGAACCAGACTTAAATCGGAGCCTTGAAACGTACAATCGCGAAAACGACAGTTGACAAAGGCCGTTTCGCGAAAGGTACAATCGACAAACGTACATTCATCGAATTCTTTGTCGATGATTTCGGCGTTTTGGTAACTTAAACCTTTGAACTGTTGAGCATTGAATTCTATCTCTGTGGTTAGGAATCGATCCATTTTGATCGAGAATTGTCCTTTCAATGAATAAACCGTATGAGTTACGCAGTTCAAAAGGTGACAGTCACTTCAATGCGATAAACCGACTTTTTTGGGCCAAATGGACACGCATTTTAATAAAAAAGTGACTGTCACCTTCAACGACCCGATCTTAATAGGCCTTGCCCAGAGTGATATTCAATCCATCCCGGTAAAGAATCGGGATCTTATAGGACTCTTTCGTCTGTTCGAAAAAGCCGATATCGATTAAGATTTTGGCAAACGATTTCGCTTTCAGCTTATCGACCCCAAACAGTTCGGCAATCGAGTCATCATTGTGTTCCGCTTTGCTATCGCGAAAGGCTTCGATAAGCACTGCAACATCACGACTGGCTTCGGCCAAAAGGGTATCTTCGAGCCGATCATGACTGAGCCGGGTGAGGGCGCGTTTGATCGCTTCCGGTTCAATAAGGGGTAATCTATCGACATAGACTCGCGGCTGGCGCTGCTCCCGGCGAAGCTGTTCCTCCTTGGCCTTGTTGACCAGATCGATCAAATTTCGAGGCGGGATAGCGCCGTTCCCGTCTTTGGTATGGGATATCATCCAGTTCCAGGTTGTGGACCGCCGTTCGCCGACATCGACTTGTTCGGGGAAAATGAAATCGAACAACTGCTCATTTAAGACATCCGGCCGGTCAACCAGGGCTAAAAATGCCTTGTTTTCGCGCAGTCGCCGGCACAACATAACCAATAAATCTTCTTTGTCCCAAATTATCTCCCGTTTGCGGGCGTTAATGTGGGTCAGATTAACAAATCGGTTCTGCGTAATCTTACGAAACAAATCTTTACGCACAAATAACTTTAACTTTATACGCTCAAAAGCCAGCAAGTCCAGATAAGTTCTAAATAAGGCCCGCAGCGCCGGCATCTCGACATCGGGAAAACCGACAAAGGCTTCATCCAAACGGTCGAGGGCAATCCAAATGGTGATGTCATTCTCTGCTAAAGACGCATTCAAAAGATAGAGCGCATCATCGTGGAGAATAAAGTCGGACGAAAAGTCGGCAACTTTGGGTACAGGGTCTTCGAACTCAATTTTGGGTGTTACAACGGGGATGCCGCTAATATCGAAGGTTACATCGATGCCGGCGGCTTTGGGGTTGGTGAAGCGCTGTACCCACTGCGTAAGCCGTGAAAAGATAGTAACCGGCCTATCATCTTGGCTGCGCAAACCAGTTTGAGCGAGCAAGTTGCTCAGTTTTTGGGTATTTTCCAAATACACACCATCACATAGTTGTAACAACCAATTACCAACCAATGACAGAATATACATTTTCCAAATGGCGCTATACTGGCCTTCGTCGAGCGGCCCGGTATACGCCAGGCGTTGAAATATGGGATTGCCCGAGGGATTAAAAGCGGTAATCAGTTCGACATTGGCGAGTTCGTTGAACTCGGTATAGCGATGATGCAGGTAGCGGTAGAGGGCAGTTTTGCCGGTGCCTTTGTCGCCGGCGATGATGTCGGCTTTGTCTTCTATCAAAGCCCGAAAGATGTCGGTTTCTACAAAATAATTCTTCAACTGGTTATCAAACTCTGCAACGGAGTTACCCACCTCGATGGTGTTTAATATCTCTTGCACTTTCATAGCGACATCCTTTCAGGGTTGTATACTCATAAAAAGTCAGTGTTTCTGAACGTGTCGAATAAGAAAGGCAGCGAGGTTGTGGCCGGGGTTAAGATAAGCAAAGTATACCACAACTGTATTGGCGAAAAAAGAGGTTTACATATTAGATCGCAAACCCCTTGAACTGGCTCATATACAACCGATGATAAAAGCCGCGCTGATCCAGCAATTGCTGGTGCGTACCCTGCTCGATGATCTGGCCGTGATCGATAACTAACACCTGGTCGGCGTCGCGGATGGTACTGAGTCGATGCGCGATGACGAAGGTGGTTCGGCCGGCCATCAGCTTCAGCAACGCTTGCTGAATGTGAATTTCGGTGCGGGTGTCGATGCTGCTGGTGGCTTCATCCAGAATTAGGATGTCCGGGTTGGCCAGGATGGCCCGGGCAATGGCCAAAAGCTGCCGCTGCCCCTGGCTTAAATTGCTGCCCCGCTCCGAAAGGATCATCTCGTAATTCTGAGGAAGCTGCCGGATAAAGAGATCGGCCTCGGCCATCACCGCCGCCTGGATGCATTCTTCGTCGGTGGCATCTAATCGCCCGTAGCGAATATTAGCCATCACCGTATCGGCGAACAAAAACGTATCTTGCAGCACCAATCCCAGCCGGCGGCGCAAATCGGCCTTTTTAATCTGGCGAATATCGGTGTCGCCCAGCGTAATCTGGCCCTGCTTAATCTCATAGAAGCGAGTCAGCAGGTTGATGATGGTCGTCTTGCCCGCGCCGGTCGGCCCGACCAGGGCCACGACCTGCCCCGGTTCGGCGGCCAGGCTCATATCTTTGATGATGGGGACATCCGGCTGATACTCGAAATCGACATGCTCAAAACGCACGCACTCCCAGTCGCCGCTCACCGGCACGGCGGCAGGCGCAGCGTCCACCTCAGGCGGAAGATCGATGATTTCGAAGACTCGCTCGGCACCGGCCAGTGCGGCCTGAATGGCGTTGTACATATTGGCCAACTGGCGCAGAGGTTGGATGAAGTTCTGGGCATAGATGATAAAGGTAGCGATAATCCCCACACTAACCAGCCCGCGCAGAGCCAGCCAGCCGCCCAAACCGGCCAGCACAATCACAAAAAAGTTACCCAGCACGTTGGTCAGCGGCATCAACAGCAGAGCGTAGCTGTTGGCGTATACACCGGCCCGGAAAACTTCCTCGTTGCGGCGACGAAAGGCATCGATCACCGACTCGTTGCGCCGAAAGGCTTTGACCACCCTCTGCCCGCTGATCGATTCCTCCATTACGCTGTTGAGGCCGCCCAACTGCTTTTGCAAGTCGCGAAAGCCGCGCCGGGTGTAGCGAGCGATGAACTCGGTGAAGCCGATCATCAGTGGCACCACCAGCACCGACGCCAGTGCCAGCCACACATCCAGCACGAACATGGTGATTAAAATGCCCGCCATCGACAGCACGCTGGCCAGCAGGGTGGTGACGTTTTGCGAAACGGCTTGATTGATGGCGTCGATGTCGTTGGTGAGGCGGCTCATCAATTCACCCGTCGGGTTGCGATCAAAAAAACTGAGCGGCAGCTTTTGCAGATGCCCAAACAAATCTCCCCGCACCTGCTTGAGCGCCCGCTGCGAGACCGTCGCCATCATCCAGCCGGCGATGACCTGAAATAGGTTGCTGAGGAGGTAGGCGGCCAGCATCCAGCCGGCAATTTGGGCCAGGCCGGTCGCCTGTTGGGGGGTGATAAAGTGATCAATCGCCACGCCCAGTAAATATGGCCCCACCAACCCCAACCCGGTGTAAAGAATCACACAGCCAAAAACCAGCGCCAGCGTAAACTTAAACGGCTTTAGATAGGGCAGCAGCCGGATCAAGGCGTGGCGCGGATCTTTGGCTTTTTCAATTCTGCCCACCGCTGCCGGGCGGCGCGGCTGCATGGTAGTACGGACATTACTGGTTTTGTAGTTATCGTTGTTGCTCATTCGGTTTCACCTGCGGGGGGTGTAACGTCTTCCGCTTTGGAAATGCCGTTGCCGAGTTGCGACTCGTAAATCTCCCGGTAAATGGGGCTGGATTGTAGTAAAGTGTGGTGCGTTCCTTCGGCAACTATCCGGCCTCTATCAATGACGACAATTTTATCGGCTCTTAGCACCGTACTGATCCGTTGGGCCACCACCAGGCTTGTCCTGGGCAAAGCCGAAGGATGGGTACCGTTGACCGATATCGGAACCGGGGAGGGTATAGTGTGGTTCGTCAGGCGCTCCAGCGGCGGAGACGAACCATTTGTGGGCCGGAGGGTGGGCGATGCCAGCGCTTCCTGAATTTTGGTTTCGGTTTCCACGTCCACCGCACTGGTGCTGTCGTCAAGGATCAAAATTTTGGGTTGGGTGAGTAGGGCGCGGGCAATGGCAATGCGCTGTTTTTGACCACCCGATAGATTTACCCCGCGTTCTTCGATGCGGGT
>JAGRBY010000302.1 GCA_020433835.1 Anaerolineae bacterium
CTAAATGGGTGACAACGAGCATCACGCCCAGTAAATCGGCAAAGGTATCTTGGATGAGTTGAACACAGTCGAGCGGGAGCAGATCGGCCAGATCGGTGGCCGGATCGGGGTCATCAGTGGGGAGAGGTGGGGGTGCTGTTGAGGCAGTCTTACGGCTAAACCACTGGTCAACCTGGTCGCTGGGAAAGCGCCACTGCTTACCGACCTTAATCGCCGGCAGCCGGCCCGCTTCCGCCATCCGATAGATCGTTGAGCGGTCTACTTGCAGCAAGTTCTGCATATCTTTCGCGGTCAGCATATCCGTCATTGGATGCTCCTGTTTGTGAAATAAATTACAATTATATTATAGTGCACATTATGCAGAATGTAAAGGGGGTAAATTTGCTAGTTGGGGGTATTTTGTATGCATTAGATGCATTATGTGCAAGGATGGTGTGAGTAATACGTAAAACATCAGTTATTATACTCCCTAATGGTTCAGTTTTTAACTGGAGAAATTTCCTCGCAAATCTTTTGCGGCAGGAGGGGATATGGTATACTTAATGTGACTTCATTTCTCGACCTCGCTTTTAAGATTCGTTTATTATTATATCTTCATTTTTGTTTGTTCTTTAGCGCATTATGTTTTTATCCTAGTAATATCTCCAGGAAAATATTGGTACAAAGATTTATAACTCTTATTCCAAATGGAAATAGTTAGGTCGTTTAAGGATTCTTTATTAGGCAGTGAAAACGTATGGTCAATAAAAATAATTCATCACATACGGAAATCTCACAACCATCACTTCTTCAGTTATTAGAAGAGCGTGAAGCCTCTGGCAAGGTGACCAGCTGGACCCTCAAAACAGATGACAGAGTATTAGCACGAATTAGTGATGGTATATATCGACATCCATCTTCTGCATTGCGTGAGTTAATTGCAAACGCATATGATGCTGATGCAAGTATTGTTCATGTTCGTACAGATGCGCCAAGGTTTAAAGAAATATCGCTCCGCGATGATGGATATGGCATGGATAAGGCATCTCTGGAACATTTGGTTGAACATATAGGTGGAAGTGCAAAAAGAACCCAAACAGGAAGCGAACTGGGTATCACAAACGAGACAGATCCAAGCCTGAGTCCAAACGGAAGAAAGCTGATTGGAAAAATAGGAATTGGTCTTTTTTCAGTAGCACAACTCACACGTCAATTCAGAATAATAACGAAGAGAGCTGGAGATAAATATAGGTTAGTTGCTGATGTAATTTTAAAAACCTATTCGGAAGACAGTTTAGCCGAATATGATCCTGGTAACGACAATGTGGTAACAGGTAAAATTGATATTAGATCAGTCGAAGCCACAGACATTACTTCGCACGGGACAGAAATAATTTTACTGAATATTCAACCACCCGCAGTGGATATGCTCCAGAGCAGGGAGTTATGGGAGAGGGTTGTAGAAAAAGATAATGAATATAAGGTTAAAGTAGACCCTCCATCGTACCACATAGGTAGTGTACAGATAGATGATGACCAAGATATATTTCGAGTTCTACCTTCACTACCTTGGGATCAAGACGATTCGGCAGAAGACAAGTCGAAGCAGCTGTTCTCTAAAATGCTTGAAGAGTCGAACAAAACAACTGCAAAACCAAAACTGGTCACAACTTACGATGAATACTTACAGACATTATGGAATTTAGGGCTTTCACTACCCTTGCCGTATGTTATTGGCCCCCATCCATTTGATCTTACATCTGACGCTATGCCTCACTTCTATTTGTTGTCCAATGAAGCAAAAGGTCAAGCCACACAAATTGAACTTGATGAAGGTCAGCCGCTACGTGCAAAGCTAAAACTTGAAGCCCCTTTTAGACCACCAAATGATAAGTTCGAAGTTTTTGTAGATAATGTCAAAATTCAGAAGCCAATAACATTTACAGAATTTCCAGAGGCAAGCCGTGATAATGATAGGAAACGACCAATTTTGTTTATTGGCCGTTATAAGGCGCCACTTGAAAAGTTGCCAGAAAATATTGTCGGTGGGCGCGAACTCGAGTTTGAAGCTTATTTTCTTTGGACACCAAAAGTTGTTCCTACAGAGCATGCTGGTGTAATGGTTCGAATTGCTGATGCAAGCGGCACCCGGTTTGATGAAACGTTCTTTAGCTATCAAGTTCAGGAACTGCGTCGTCTCAGTCAAATTTCGGCAGAGATATTTGTGCGTTCTGGGCTTGATGCAGCACTCAATATCGACCGAGAATCATTTAATTTTGGCCATCCACACGCAAAAATACTGTCTTCTTGGGTCCATAGAGCAATGCGTCAGGTTGCAAACACGCAAAAGCGGTTAGCAAAAAAAGAGCGTGACGAAGAAAGAGAACAAGCATCCATATTGCAGAAAAGCAATCTGCAACAAATAGTGGAAAAGCGAGCTCAGGAAATAGGTCGTGAACCAAAGCCAGTCAAAATACTCGATGCAGTAAATGATACAATCGCAATACAGGAACGAGCATCCGGAAGTATTGTAATTACAACGAGCAGTATCCAGCCAGCACTTCCCGAAGGTACAGGTGTCAAGCAACAACAAGATAAAATGATCTTAACTGACAAAATGAAAAGTATTGTTCAAGTCCTTGAAGCATTTGGGGTTCTGGATGATCTTGCATATGAAAAGCGTGAACAGTTGATTACCACAATAGCAGAAATTTTGGGGGAGGGTAATCAATGAGTCCGGAAAGCCAGGATTTCGAAGAATTCTCAGACAATCAAATAGGAGATGATCTTGTTTCCTCTGCTTACTCAGATGTTATTTCAACTGAGTTTGTCGAAGTAGCGCAAAAAAAGTCGTTTCAACCCTGGCACCTTCCTCGGAAACATTACTGCCGACTAAAGCAATGGGCTTATCATACTCAAAAGCTTCAAAGGGAGCTAAAAATATCTAGGCCAGCACGAGAAAGACCCCTTCGCTATCTAACGTTACCTGGAGACGAATTGTTAGATATTCGAGTTTTGTCGCGGGTTATGAAAAATGCGGGTATAAAAATGCAATTCCTTGGATTTAATACGGCATTAGATAAACTAAGAAGTGCGGAATCAGATCTATCGTTTTCTGAGGTGCGCCAGTTAGAAGGAATATATGAAAAACCATCAGAAATAATTCAACACCGCATAGAGAATATAACTGATCAAAATTCAACAGCCAGACAAAAGGTAATCGAACATCTTCCTTTCGATGTTATTAATCTTGATTTCACGGGGTCTATGGTTGGTCAAGCCCCTCTTTCTGATAAATCTTACTTTGAAGTGGTTAAATGGTTACTAGAACAACAATGTAACAGAAACAGAAATCCCTGGTTATTTTTTCTGACTGTTCCTCTTGCAAGAGACGCGCGCACTAATATTGATACTGCTAAAAACTTGTTTAGCACTGTCTATAGTAATGCCGCAAATAAAGAATTTGCAGATGAACTTTCTAGTTTGCTACAAATTTCTAGAGGGGCAATACTTGGAGAAATGAATGGACAGGTTTCTTTAGACAATCACCAATATAGTAAGGGTCTTGGATTAGCACTGAGTAAATGGGTACTGGGATTAATAACAACACGCACTGACCAGTGGGCATTAGAATTAATTGATCCAAAATCATATCGGGTATATGATGATGTTCCAGATATGTATTCCATGTGCTTTAAATTCATACCTTATGAAATTAGAAGTGTGGATGAGACTCAACTGACGATTCCGGTCGCTTCTTCAGCTAATCCAATATCTGAGCTGGATGCGGGACTAGAATTGCTTCGTTCAATCAGCCAAACTGAGGATGTTGACAAGTTGTTGGATGAGGATCGAGATCTGCTAGATCAGGCAATTAAGTATAGTGCTGAATTTCTTGCTATGGCACGTTATGATCCTAACGACTACAGGGAATGGGCTCTTATTGAAATGAAGAAACGTAATCTTTTGAAGTCAACTGAACAAAATCAGCCATAGGGAATTGATTTCAAATGAAGCAAATCATTAGTCTATTTTCTGGATGTGGAGGACTTGATCTTGGTTTTGAGCAAGCGCATTTTCAGCCTATTATCGCCTATGATTTATTCCATGCTGCGGTGGACACCTACAATTCAAACCGTAACAAAAAGCTTGCAATACAAGCTGACCTGTCGAAACTAACTGCGAAAAAAATTATTCGGCAGATTGAGAAAAGACAAATTGAGCACTCAGTCATAGGAGTTATTGGTGGACCACCTTGTCAGGCTTTTTCAAGAGGAAATGTGTATCCAAAACCGCAGGATATTAGACGTGAGCTACCAATACACTATGCTAAAATACTGAAAGAACTCAATAAAAAGTATAATTTACATTTTTTTGTGTTTGAGAACGTAGAGGGGTTAACTCTTAATCGCCATAAGGAAGAATTTGAACAAATTCGCAACTTATTTGAGATTGCCGGCTTCAAGTTATTTGCAAAAACATTGAATGCACGAGATTACGGTGTGCCACAGGAACGTTCGCGCGTGTTTTTAGTTGGTCTGAACAACACAATGTATCCTGATAAGGAATTCATCTTTCCAAAACCGATTTTAGGTCAAGATTTGACAGTGCAAGATGCTTTTGAAGATGCTTTTGGTGCCCCCCCCTGGCCAGAACCTGCTTTCTACAACTCCAATTTGAAACCCGAAGATATTCCATATCATCCAAATCATTGGACAATGGTTCCTCGTTCACCAAAGTTCAAAGATGGAAAATTACTTAACTCAGATGCAAATAGACGCTCCTTCAAAGTGTTGAATTGGGACAAACCAAGTGCGACAGTTGCATATGGGAATCGCGAGATTCACGTTCATCCAAGCGGAACACGAAGACTGAGCTTATACGAGGCATTAATGTTGCAAGGATTCCCCAAAAATTATATATTGAAAGGGAACTTAAGTGAGCAGGTTAAGATGGTATCCGATGCCGTACCTCCACCAATGGCTTTCCATTTGGCGTCATCAATTTCTGAATTTCTAGACACCAATTGGGTAAATGATCAGTTTTAGATAAAAACAAAATGTGCTAGCAAAGTTGGAAGGTTATGAAGTAGTTGCACCAGTGGAATTGGATCCTACATCTTTTCACCTCTGTAATTTATTGTAATTTCAAGCGTTAGGTTCTTCTGCAAATAAAGCGGTAGTGTGCCGTATAAAATAGTATCGGCCATCTTTACCTCAAAAAATCTCCTTAACGTCGCGGCGATTCCCGCTCAACAGCTTTTATATTGGCCACTGCATTTCCCATCTCCCTAGCGATGCTAACTGCGTCCCCCATATCACCTTGCCACGGCTTACCGTGCCCGGGGAGCATCAGCACTTCACCCAGGTTTTCTAATACGGCCAGTGACTCAAAGCAAATCGCATGATCGTCATTAAGACCTGGCATCAGGACGCTCGGAGGGGTGGTTTTTAGCCTTATGATATCTAAGGTGCAGATTTCGTCGCCGGTAAAGAGAACATTGACCTCCGGTAAATGGATGGCGCAATGGCCGGGGGTATGACCGGGCGTGTGAATGATCTGCGGGGAACCCGGTACAGCGAGTTGATCGCCATCTTTATAGAGGTTGACTTGTTGGGGGGGATCGTGTTTGAAGGCGCTTTCAAATAGGGCGCACGGGATAACCGTAGCCAGTAACGTCGGTCGCCACAGATTTTGGATGAGGGCCGGCGGAGGAGGATCGCCACGCAGGGCAGCCCCTTCATCCGCCGTGTGCACCCAAATCTCGGCCCCCGCTTCTTGCCTGGCGCGCTCAGCAAAGCCCATGTGGTCCATATGCGCATGGGTCAAGACGACCGCTTTGACATCGGTTAGCGGACGACCAAGTGACTTAACCCATTTAACCAGTTGCGACCAGTGGCCGGCAAAACCGGCATCGATGATCGTTAACCCCTCTGCTGTTTCAAGACCATACCAATTAACAAATCTATAGGTGGCCTTATTGCTAAATCTGTAAATACCTTGGATAGAGTCGGTTGCCTTGCCGCTAAAAACCTTTTCCATGAGTTGGGGCCTCTTTGAAACTATGTTATAATTTTGTCACATATTTATATTGTCACTGAATAATATAATCACTAATAGTGATTATATATACTGCGTACTATAACAGGAAAAGTTTCTCATGTCAACCCCTCTATCAAAACCTGATTTAACCGATCTTACCTCTCTTGGCGATTCAGGTTCACCATTGATGCCGTATGTCGGTTTTCTCTTGAGTAAAGCGGCTCTGAAAGTGAGCCAGCAGGTCGATATCAGCCTTGAACCCTTTGCTATTCAAGTCAGGCATTACGGCGTCCTCCTCTTTTTGTCTCAGATAAATACAACCGTATCGCAAAAAGAAATTGGGGAGCGTTTGTGGATAGATCGCAACACCATGGTTTCCTTGATCGATCACCTGGAGGCCCAAGGGTTGGCGGTCCGCACCCGAGACCCGAAGGATCGGCGCTCGTATGCTATTTCGATTACGGAGAAAGGCCGCACCGTCGTTCAGCAGGCTGATCAAGTTGTGGGCGAAGCGGATGCGCAATTTACTGAGGCGCTTACGTCCGATGAACTTGAGCAGTTTACAAAGCTCCTGGTGAAATTGCTGACAGGAGCACAGGGCGATTAATTAAGCCCTTTTCAGCCACTCTCTATCCGCTTCATCTTTTGGCCCCCAGGCCAAAATCACCGTGAGGAGAAAGTACCTATGGCAAACTTCTTAAAAAACAGTAAATCCATCATCGGCATGATTCACGTCGATGCGCTGCCGGGGACACCGAAGTATCAGGGCGCGATGGCCGATATTATCGCCAAAGCCAAAGCCGAGGCCGAACTCTACCGGCGGGCCGGTATCGATGTGCTGATGATCGAAAATATGCACGATGTGCCGTATGGTCGACAGGTGGGGCCGGAAGTTGTGGCGGCGATGACGGTGCTGGGCTACGAGGTCAAAAACAGCACTGGGCTGTGCTGCGGTCTGCAAATTTTGGCGGCGGCCAATCAAGAGGCGCTCGGGGCGGCGCAGGCAGCGGGTCTCGATTTTGTGCGGGCCGAAGGCTTTGTCTTCGCCCACGTGGCCGACGAGGGCTTCATCGACGGCTGTGCGGCCGATCTGCTGCGCTATCGCCGCCGGATCGGGGCCGATGACATTTTGGTGCTAACCGACATCAAAAAGAAACACAGCGCCCACGCCATCACCGCCGATGTCGATATTGTGGAAACGGCCCACGCCGCCGAGTTTTTCCTAAGCGATGGCGTCATCGTCACCGGCATCAGCACGGGCGTGGCCGCTAACTCGGAGGAATTGGCGCAGGTCAAAGCCGCGGTCGATATTCCGGTGCTGGTCGGTTCGGGCGTTACGCTGGAAAATGTCGAGCATTATCTGGCCGTGGCCGATGCGCTGATCATCGGCTCGTACTTTAAGACCAACGGCCATTGGACGCAAGGCGTCGATGCCGAGCGGGTTGAGGTGTTTATGACGAAGGTTAATAGGTTGCGGTAGGGAGGTTGGAGATTAGAGATTGGAGACTGGAGATTAGAGACTGAGTAATTGTCTATCCAGTCTCCAGTTATCAGTCTCCAGTTACCAATTACCAATTACTCTCTAGGCAAAGGATGCGTATTCGTAAAAATCCATGCAGCCGTATGCAGCAGCGCTACGGCGACAACCAACAGCCCGCTTTCCTTTAAAAGTCGCCGATCCGGCAGGGCACGGACGAGTAGGTAACCGGCCAGCAAGGTGTAAACAAAGGCCGACGGCGCAAAGAGATCCCAATCCTTGCGACCGCCGTAGTCGGCGTTCCACAGCCAGGTGAATAAAATGTACATTGCAGCGGTGAGGCCCAAGAACGCTCCAAAATCGCGCTCTTCCACGGAGTCGAACAACGTGAGGCCGTACCACGCAACGGCAGTCAGCGTCATCACGATAAGCGGGATGCCGAAGGGCGAAATCAGGATGTGGATGTTGAGCCAGTCGAGCAGATGGGCGGCGGAGAACATAAGGTAGGGCTGATAGTTGGCCCATTCGGGATCGATGCTGAAGAGCGGCACAAACCAAACGCCGTCACCGCCGCCGGGCCGATCAACGCCGGTCAAGGCCGAGACGCCGTGGCTACCACTTTCCATCAGCGCGAAAACGCCCCCGCCGATCAACAGCGGCGGCAGCACCGTTTGCAGCATAGCACCTATCATCGAAACACGACCGCGCCGCCAACATAAGAAGCTGAGCAGCAGCATCCCAGGCCAGATAAAAACCGTCGAAGGATGGAAGGCATTGGTTATGGCCAGCCCCAACACCGGCCACACCGGTTGCAGCCGCCCTTGCAACGCCAGCCAGCCCAGAAATAATGTCCCCAACAGCAGCAGCGAGATAATGACATAATTCTCCACATAGCCGAAAAAAAGCTGCATCGATCCAGTCGTGAGCAGCAGTCCGGCCAAAATAGTGGTCTCCAGCAAATCGCGGCCCAGGTGGGACGTAAACACCAACAGCAGGTAAACAAAGATCATTCCGCACACAATACTCACCGTGGCGTAAACGTTCTCCACCGGCCAGCC
>JAGRBY010000303.1 GCA_020433835.1 Anaerolineae bacterium
AATGAGGCCTGTGATTGAATCGATCCCGTTTTTTATCAAAAAACGAGGCTTGTGATTGAATCGATCCCGTTTTTTATCAAAAAACGAGGCTTGTGATTGAATCGATCCCGTTTTTTATCAAAAAAACGAGGCTTGTGATTGAATCGATCCCGTTTTTTATCAAAAAACAAGGCTTGTGATTGAATCGATCCCGTTTTTTATCAAAAAAAGATGGGGTGAGCAGCTTGATCAGGCGGCTGCGCCTATTTGCCAATACAGTCTAAAAATTTATATATTTTATTCCCGTGAGTGGGGCCTTGAAGGGGTGTGGGTCATGCCTGAATATGGCAATTCTGATCATCGGCCAGTTACGGCCAGATTAAGCTATAAAACGGAACCTTAGGCATATGGCTTTATTTTGAAGTCAGACAGTCTCACATGAGACGACAACGACAATGAAAATTACCGTAGGACAAACTTAAGTTTGTTCTACGTATTTTCAGAGAGGAGATGAGAGAATGCTGTCAAAAATTTGACTATCTGTACAATTTTTTAGTTTCTGTTGTTACCCATTCGTAGTGGCAGTATTGACAGTGATGGGTAACCGTGTATTTTTCGTGCGGAATAATGGCCCAGCGGCGGTTTCTGCCGCCGCCGATATAGGTTCCCTTCTCAAATCTGCCCAGCCATTGCGCGTCGATATCTTTTTTGGCGTGAAATTTTTTGCAACGAGGGCATTGCGTCGTTTCATCAAAATAAACCCATAAAGCGATAAAAACGACAGCAACCGTGATGATAGTCGCGAAGATCAGCAACATGAACACCTATTTTCCCCTTAATCCCTACTGCCTACCCCCTACCCCCTGTTTCACCTATCTGCCCGGCAGCGCACCTCAATTACTCAACACTTCAAACGTGCCTGAGGCCGAACTGCCGTAAACCCCTACATTTTTAACCGAATAGGAGCTGTAGCCGCTGTAGCGGGCGCAGTTGCCGGGCGTTAAGGTTTCGGTGTTGCTGTCGTATCGAATTTCGATGTCGGCGGATGAGCTGGAGCTGCTGCAAATGCGGACTTCGGCTGTGGTTGATAGATTTGTTGTCAGTTGGGTGGTTACGTTGCGATTATTGAGCGACCACGACACGGGGCCTTCAATCGAGCCGCCCGATCCCGGCGGCGGGCTGATGACGCCGTTGCCGGCCGAGGCTTCAACCAAAACCGAGCGCAAACCGCTGCCGTTGAGGGCCATAATGCGGGTGGCCAGGGTATAGCTGTAAATTTGGTTGTTGACCACTTCATTTAAAGCAATTCGGCCTGAATCGAAGCCGCCGGCGGCAAAGGGTTCGTCGGTGCGGTAACTGGAGAGCGGTAGGTTGATGCAGCTTACATCGCCGCCGTGGGTGCAGCGCCACAGGGCGATTTCAACCCAGCCGGTGGGATCAGTATCTCGACCAAAGAAGGTTATGCCGGTGATGATGGTATTATCGGGTAAAAAGAGGGGGGCCACGTACCAGTTGTTTTGGCCTTCAATTTCGCGGCTGGTGGTGTCGAGGGCGAGAATTTGCTCGTCGAAACCGCGCCGGTAAGGCATTGTGCGGGGGCTAAATGGTTGAAAGGCCATCGACGAGACGCTGATGTAGCTTCTTTGCGTCGATTGCTGTATTTTGGTCGATGCAACATCGGCCGGGGGCGCGGCTAAGGCTCCGCTGATGACAAGCAGCGATCCGATGACCACAACCAACGTGAAGAAACTGGATAGCAGCGATGGGATGATGATGTGTCGTTTCATAAACCTCTCCGGCAAAATAGGGCCACAATGTACAATTGTAAGCGTGTAAAAAAGAAGTAGCCATTCAACCCATCGCTATTGATCTCGGCAGGCTAAGGCTAAGGCTGAGGCTAAGCACATTTCGACGCTGAAGGGTGAGAAATCCTTAAAACGGTTGTTGGGAAAGGAATGCTGTAGCGATTTCTCGCCTATCGCTCGAAATGACATCACTATTGAGGAATGGCTTGACGCTACGCGGCACTGATCTTTTCAACCAGCATTGTTTCAAAATTTGCAACTTCTCTGGCCGGTATGGAAGCTTTGGGAATGGCCAGGATAAAGTTTTTTTCGTGCAGCAAAATATAGCAATCGGCCATTGTTTTCCACTGAACAAACTCGTCCCAGTTGAAGGTACCTTCGCCTTGCGGCGTTTTGGTGGTAATTTCGTCCTTTTTAAAGGTATAACGGGTAGGCAGCAAAAACGGCAGGTCGTCGTTATTGCTGTTGCGCAGCGTGGTGATAAGGCCGAGCGCCAAATAGGCAAGGTATGGCACCCAAGCGACAAAAAGCAGGCCATAGTTGTGGGAACTGATGGCATAAGCGGTAATGAGGCCACAGATGACCAGATAGATATAGAGCCATTTATTTTGAAAAAAGAGGAGCAAAGATAGCCTAACATAGGTTGATTTAGGCATCGTGCTGTTGATAACCATTACTCGGCTGCCCTCCGAAAGGCCCCGGCCATCAATAAGCCGGCCGGAATACCGTACAGCAAGCCAATCACGGCTCCGCCCGCAATAATGGCCGATCCGTTGCCCGTTTCACCGATTAACTGTGTACTGATGATAATACCGATAATAAGTCCGCACAGGCCCATAACAATGGCTCCTTCGCGCATTTTGCCGAGCCAGCCGGTTACGGCCCCGCCGATAGCCCACAAAATTGCCGCCGGAACGGTATAAATAAAGGTAAAGAGCAGGGCATTGCCCGATAATTCAGCAAACAATAAGCCAATAAGAATGGGATAAACGCTAATAACAAAACTGGAACCACCAAAGGCTCCGATAAGGGCACCAAAGATAATACGATTATGTGTTTTTTGAAGCATAGAAATAATCTTTCTTTTAAGTACGTGTCGAGAGCCTATAAAAGGCCGGCTCCGTTCGGGAGCCACAAAGATGCCTTTGTGGCTCCCGGCTGCCATTTAGTTACTGTTAAACTATTTTATTTTTTGGGATAGCCCAATGTGGCCAGCGATTCGGCGATTTCACCCAGGATAGCGGGATCATCGATGGTCGGCGGCATGCGATATTCAACGCCGTCGGCGATTTTCTTCATGGTGCCGCGCAGCGTTTTACCGGAGCGGGTTTTGGGCAAGCGTTTAACGACGGTAGCCTGCTTAAATGATGCAACCGCGCCAATTTCCTGGCGAACCATTTGAATCAGCTCTTTGATGATATCTGCGTGCGGTCGATCAACACCATTTTTCAAAACAACCATACCCAGCGGCACTTCGCCTTTGAGGTCATCGGCAACACCAATTACGGCGCACTCAGCGATGTCGGGATGGTCAGACAGAACGCCTTCCATACCGCCGGTCGATAAGCGGTGGCCGGCCACGTTAATGATATCATCGGTGCGGCTCATAATCCAAACGTAGCCGTCTTGGTCGATGTAACCGGCATCGGCAGTGGAATAATAGCCGGGGAAGGCGCTAAGATAGGCCTTTACGAAACCGTCGTCATTATGCCACAGCGTCGGCAGGTTACCGGGAGCCATGGGTAGTTTAACAACGATACTACCGATAGTTCCGGCATCAACCTGGTTTCCTTCTTCGTCCAACACTTGCAGATCGTAACCGGGCACTGGTTTGGTGGCCGAACCGGGCTTGATGGGCAACAGTTCGACGCCGGTGCAGTTGGCCGTAATCGACCAGCCGGTTTCGGTTTGCCACCAGTGGTCAATAACGGGTACGCCGAGCATGGTGCCGGCCCAGTTAAGCGTATCGGGGTCAGAGCGTTCGCCGGCCAAGAATAGCGTGCGGAAACCGCTCATATCATACTTTTTCAGGTATTCGCCGTTGGGGTCTTCGCGCTTAATAGCCCGGAAGGCAGTTGGCGCGGTAAAGAGCGCGGCGACGTTGTAATCGGAAATAACGCGCCAGAAAGCACCGGGATCGGGCGTGCCAACGGGTTTGCCTTCATAAAAGACGGTGGTGCAGCCGTGGAACAACGGCGCATAGACAATATAGGAGTGACCAACAACCCAGCCCACGTCCGAGGCGGCCCAGTAGACTTCGCCCGGCTCAACGTTATAAATATTCTTCATACTCCACTTCAACGCAACCAGGTGGCCGCCGTTATCACGGACAACCCCCTTGGGGACGCCGGTGGTGCCGGAGGTGTACAGAATATAGAGTGGATCGGTGGCGGCTACGGGTACGCAGTCGGCCGGGGTAGCTTTCTCCATGAGGTCGGCCCAGTCGTAGTCGCGACCTTCAACCAAATCGGCAGTGACCTGCGGCCGTTGGAAAACGATGCACGATTCCGGTTTGGCTGTGGCTATATCAATAGCTTCATCAAGCAGCGGCTTGTAGGGGATAACGCGGCTGGTTTCAATACCGCACGAAGCCGAAACGATAACTTTAGGCGCAGCATCGTTGATGCGGGTTGCCAGTTCGTTTGAGGCGAAACCACCAAAGACCACAGAATGAATAGCGCCAATTCGGGCGCAAGCTAACATAGCAATGGCTGCTTCTGGGACCATCGGCATGTAGATAATGACGCGGTCACCTTTTTCAACGCCTCGACCCTGTAAAGCGCCGGCAAAACGGGCGACTTCATCTTTTAGTTCACTGTAGGTATATTTTTTTATTGTGTTGGTAACAGGGCTGTCATAAATGAGCGCCAATTGATCAGCACGGCCATTTTCTACGTGGCGGTCAATGGCGTTATAGCATGTGTTGACGACCGCCCCCGGAAACCAGCGATAGAAGGGGGGATTTGAATCGTCAATAACTTTATCCCATTTCTCATACCAGTCAATGTCCTCAGCTGCCTTTGCCCAAAACCCTTGAGGGTCTGCTTTCCATTCTGCATATAATTTATCAAATTCACCGGACATAAGAGTTTTAATCCTCCTCGATTAACTAGATTCTCTGATTTACTGTGAATAACTTTTTACTACCAAAGGTTTTTGTAAAGTTCTCATCAGAATCGTTCTGCGCTTTGACCTCCTTCTCTCATAGGTGTAGAACTAACGCAAATAGGCTGCGTTATTCTCTCTCTAAAATTTTGAGTTCAGATGAACTCTATATTTAAAAGGTGAACGTTACTACCGATATACGTAAATTTTTGCCACCTTTTTCCCCAATTAATAACTAATACGAGCGTAATAGGTTTTTTCTGCTGCTGCCCGCGCCTGCATAAGAGTGGTGATGCCTTGTTCGGCTAACAAGGGTAGCAGCTTGAGAAAAATTTCGGCCGTGACAATAGCATCACCTAAAGATGTATGCCGACCAAAAACATTTACACCCAACCGCTGAGCAATTGCTTCGATGCTTTGATCTTGCTGATTGGGATGCACCACCGCGGCTAGTAATAAGGTGTCTAGCACCGGATTGATAAATTTAATGCCCAGATCGGCCTCTTTAATTTGCAGCATCCGCATATCAAAGGCCGCGTTGTGGGCCACCAACACCGTATCTTCCGAAAACTTACAAAACTGCGGCAGCACCTGTTCGATATGAGGTTGGCCTTTGATCATATCGGGGCTAATGCCGTGAATATCAATTGATGCTCTGGAAATAGGCCGTTTCGGATCGATGAGTTGATCGAATACTTCCTGGCGCAGCAGACGGTTGTTAACAATACGAATGGCGCTAATGGAGATGATTTCATCACCCTGCGACGGATTAAGACCGGTGGTTTCGGTATCAAAGATGGTGTAAGACAGTTCCGACAAGGGCTGTTCGTCCATCTCCGGTTTTTGGCCGGCTTGGTGGAAAAGATCAAAATCGTAGTATTCGGGTCGGCTGTTAATTTGCACGACCGGTACATGCCAGGTGGGTTTAGGCTGGGTGGTGGGCAGCAGCAGCCGCATGTAGGTTTGGCCGGTTTCTTTATCGGTTTGGCACCATATTTCGCCGCCGTGCCGTTCGGCCACCTCTTTTAGAGGCAGAGGAAAGCCTTCCCCATCGGAAATAGAGGCTTCATTTTGCCAGGCCCACAATGTTTCCGAGTCAACGGTGACATCGGTCCAAAGCATGTCTAAAGCGGCAATGCGCCCGGTTCGCTTGAGACGCAGCGATGCTTCAACAACGCCGAAATCGACCTTAAGCTGGCGCATCACCGCGGTTAGCGCTTGAACGACGGCAAAACTGTCGACATTGAGCCACAGGTCTTCTTCTTTGTACTCAACGTGGGTGGTAATATCTAATTTCTCTTCAAAGCGGCGGCGAACGGCCCAAATAAGATTGCTGCCCAAAATCGGGTCTAGCTGCCAATTAGAACGCAAATCAGCGGTATGATCGCTAACCGTTTCGTTGAGTTTTTCGCTCAGCATCTCGGCTTCTTCGCGAATGATTTTTCTAAATAATCCCAGCCGTTCGGCGTCCATCTCCGGGTATTCTTCAATGGTTTCAATGGCGGCGCGAATGTTGGCCAGCGAGGCACGCGTGCCTTCGGTAAGCGATTGCAACAAGATGTCGCGCCGGGTGCTGGCTTCTGATTGTTGGGTGATATCTTCCAGCGTAAGCACAAAGCCGGTAATTTCTTTTTGCTGGTCTAAAACCGGCACCATACGGGCGCGAATAAGCTGACCGTTAGAGGCACTGGTCACAAAGTTAGAGACAGGCCGGCTGGTTTCTTTTTCAAGATGATAGCCGATGTCTTCCAAGGCGTGCGTAATAGAATCATAATCGACCAAGCCAAAGATCGAGCGCCCTAGGCCAACAAAGCCGCTTGAAGAGCCGTTGCCGTTGACCTGTTTTTCCACCTTGCGGCTGAGAAGCTGTTTGGCCCGGCGGTTGTACAACAAAATTTGGCCTTCAAGGTTACAAACCAACACACCTTCGCCCAGTTCGGATACCAGCGCCGCCAGCCGGTTGCGCTCCTCTTCAAGTTGGGCTTTGGCCTTGAGAATTTTGGCTTCGTCATCGGCCAGCAGCGATTGAAATCTGTCGGCAAAGGCGTTGATGGTTTGGCCTAGCTGTTTTACTTCCGACGGCCCTTCCGGCTTAACCCGGTGGGTGGGGTTGGCGGAAAGGATGAGGGTCATCTCTTCGGCCAAACTCTTCACCGTAAAGAAGTAGGCTTTGAAGGCACGATGCAGCAAATAGGCCACAAATAACAGCAGCAGTAGCAAAATACCAAACGGCCAAAGCTTCGGGCCGGAAATCGCTTCGGAAGTTAAAACTTGGTCGGGCGAATTCCCGGTTGTCCACAGGAAGAAGGCTAACCCGGAGGCAATCCCAGTCAGAAAAATAAAAAATCCACTTAGCCCTAATAAATAGGTAAACTGTGATCGGTTCATGATTCTTCCAGCACGCGCTGAACTTCTAAAACCAACTGTTTAGTAGAAAAAGGTTTTATAACGTAGCTATTCGCACCCAAGGCCATGCCTTTGGCTACTTCAACATCGCGCCCTTTGGCGGTGAGCATAATAACCTTGGTATCTTGCAATTCGGCGTTATCGCGAATTTTTTGGCAGACATCAAAGCCGTTTACTTTGGGCATCATCACGTCGAGCAAGACCAGGTCAGGTTTAAACTTAGCCACCATAGTGAGGGCATCTTCGCCATTGCGGGCGATTTCAACCTGATAACCGGCCTGCTGCATAAGAAATTCTAAAGAAATTACGATATTTGCTTCGTCATCGACGATTAAAACTTTCTTAGACATGGTTTTATCCCTGCTCTTTCTGCGTTTGCCCGTTGGCGAAGATAGGGGTGGTGTATTCCGATTCGTTTTCCAAATCATCCCCATTAGGTGTAACCACAGGCAATGTAAATATAAATTTAGCGCCGTTACCCGGCCTGCTTTCCACCCATAAATCACCGCCAAAGTGGGTGATGATCTGGCGACATATTGGTAGCCCTAACCCGGTTCCTTGCGGTTTGTCGGTAAGGGTGTCGCCCACCTGGCGGAATTTGTCGAAGATAATTTCTTGATCTTCTAACTTAATACCCGGTCCATTGTCTAAAACTGATACGCTGAGCTGTTCATCAACCTCGCCGAGCCGTACCGTAATTTTTCCTTTTTCTCTGTCACAAAATTTGATGGCATTGGACAGCAGATTTAACAGCACCTGGGTTATACGGTCGCGATCACTAACGGTTGGCGAAGTTGGTTCGGACAACTCAAGATCAAGGGTGATATTCTCTTCTTTGATAAGCTGTTCCACCGTAGCCACCGACTCTTCTATAACCTCTTTAAGGTCGATGGGGCTGAGATGCCATTCCATTTTACCCGACTCGATTTTGGACAGATCTAAGACGTTGTTAATGAGCCGCGTCAGGCGCTCATTTTCTTTGAGAATAATATTCATAAATTTGCTGCGCTGGGCGCTGTCGAGATCAGGGTTGTCGTACAAAATTTCAGAAAAAGCCCGAATTGAGGTTAGCGGCGTGCGCAACTCATGGGTGACGGTCGAGATAAAATCATCTTTGAGCCGGTCGACCTGTTTTAGCTGCTCGTTGGCGGCGCGCAGTTCAGAGGTTGCCAGTTCCAACTCTTTTGATTTCTTTTCAAGCTCGCGGCTGTAGGCGATAACCTTCGACGTTTCGTCGAGCATGTACATCATTTCATCCA
>JAGRBY010000304.1 GCA_020433835.1 Anaerolineae bacterium
TTATAGGTAATATCCACATTATTGAGCTTCCATTTGAAAGCACCACCAAACTCTGCCGCCCGCAGGTAAGCATGCGTAGCCGCTTCATACAAAGCCGTTAGCTCTTCCGCTATCGGTTGGCTGGTGGCCGGGTTAGTGCTGGTATGATTACTCCAGCCAAACTCGCCAAACACAATCGGATGGTCGGGAAAAGCCTGGCGCAGCCCTTCAAGGGAGGCCGTGTTGGTATTAAAGCCGGCCAGTGATAAACTGGCGTAGTTATGATACTCTTGAAAATCCAAAATTCGGTTGGCGGGCAAGGAGGCAAATTGCATCCAATTCCAACCCACGGTAACAAGCTGCTGACAGTCGGTGGCCCGAATCGGGTCAAGCCTGGCCCGTAGCCAGGAGTCGACGGTTTTATCCATCACCTCGATAAAGGTGTACCAGGGTTCGGCTTCTTCTGAAAGCATAAAATCGACAAGGCTCGCGCCCTTGCCCTGGTTGATAAAATTGCCCGACGCCTGATCATACTCAAGGAAAAGACGTAAAGCGTTAATATAGTAATAAGCCTGGTCAGCATTAAGATGGCTTGGAATACTGCGATTCTTTTGCATTTCAAGCGCTTCCTGGCGGCTCACGCGTTCGCCATAATAATCAACCAGTTGGCTGGTTTGTACGGCCGCCTCATAGCCGCTGGGGTAGATAGCGGCCACCAAATTGTAAAAGACAGGCTCATTTTCCAGATCATAGGCAAACACCGTCGGCACATCAAGATACCGCGCGGCAATTTTGGTATCCACTTGAGAAACATAAGCCAAATTGAGAGAATGCACATCATTAAATGTAAGCATCACTTTCAACGCATGGTCTTGAGCCAAAGAAAGGGCTTGGTCAAGCTTGGCAAAATTACCCTGCCGAATATCTTTATCGAGAGCCGAATGTACAAAAAGCCGAATAGAATTGAATCCGCAATCTTGCGCTTTGCGAAAATCGAGAGCGATCAGTTCTGGATCAAACAAATCCGCTTCCCACATTTTCCAAGCCCGATCAAAATAGCCGGCATAATTAGCCCCTAAGGCAAAAAAGGGATTATTTTGTGAGTCTAAAAAGTGACGTTTATCTGCTGCGACTTTAATCAAGGCCATGGCTTAAAGCGCCTCCAAACAATGGTGTTGTTATTTTGATGGTAGTGTACACATATTGACTGATGACGCCCAAACGGCTGTCATGCCCGAATGTTTTTGTCGGGCATCTATAGCTGCGACGGCTGGATTCCCGCTAAAAACATGCGAGAATGACATTCTCCTATCAGTCAACAGGTCGACACTACCATTTTGATTTAGGGGAGGGTGGAACCAGTATATCATACTCTGCTATCAGGAACAATGCTTATCTTATGTTAATTTTACCCTACCTTGTTAAGATACACAAGCAAAAAGCAAATCACCAGGAATAACCCCTACTTTACGCCATTATAACAGTCTATTAGTACCCATTGGCTACCGACGTTGCCTTACAAATTTGCAAAATAGAACGAGATTATTGAAAATAATAATAGTGGATTAAGCGTCTCAGGGTATTATCATGAAATCGGTTCTTCAAAGCAGCACAATCCTTATCGTGGCAGATAGCACCAACCAACCCCATCTTCTTCAAGATTATTTGCGGGGATTTGGGCTTAACATCTTAGTCGCCAACTCAGGCGAAAACGGCATAGTACTTGCCCGTGGCGCTCAACCCGATATCATCTTGCTCGATACGGTCCTGCCGGATCTAAGTGGCTTTGAAACGTGCAGCCACCTTAAAGACAACGAAGAAACCCGCCGCATACCCATTATTTTCATGATGGGTTCAGGCAGCACCGTTGATAAAGTTCGCGGGCTTAGCCTGGGGGCAGTTGATTTTATTACCAAGCCTATTCACTTTGAAGAACTCATTGCCCGGCTAAAAACGCATTTAACCATCCAAAATTTACAAAATGCGCTGGAAGAAAAAAATCAAATTCTGTACGCAGAAATCAACCAACGTGAGGAACTCATCGCCGAACTCGATGCCTTTGCTCATACCGTAGCCCACGATCTTAAAAATCCTATTGGGGTTACCATGACCCACGCCCAATTTCTCAACAAATACGGCAAAAAGCTGTCTGAGGATGAATTTCAAAAATACGCCAACACCATTGTCCAAAACGGCCAAAAGATGGTTAATATTATTGACGAGTTGCTTCTGTTAGCCAGCGTTCGCACGGAAAAAATTGCGCCCAAGCCTTTAAACATGGCCGAAATTGTCGAAGAAACCGAAGAGCGGCTGTCCTATCTCATTGCCGAAAACAAGGTCGATTTTGTCACTCCGCCCGAATGGCCTATCGCTTGGGGCCACGCGCCCTGGGTCGAAGAAATATGGGTCAATTACTGTAGCAACGCCATTAAATATGGCGGCCAACCGCCTAAAGTGGAGTTAGGCGCTACCATTCAAACAGACGACAGCATTAAATTCTGGGTGCGAGATAATGGCCTGGGCCTAACGCCCGAAGCCCAAGAAAATCTATTTATTCCCTTCAACCGGCTCAATCAGGTTGAAATTGATGGGCACGGGCTGGGCCTATCGATTGTACAGCGAATTGTCGATAAATTAGGTGGGCGGGTCGGGATCGAAAGCGAGGGCATTCCCGGCCGCGGCAGTATATTTAGCTTTTATCTGCCGCTTTATGATGCTACCCCATTTCCTCAAGAAAATTAACAGCCAGATTTTTATTGTAAACGTTTACAAAAATGCGTACCCTAAAAAACTCTGAACTACGCCAAGGAGAAGATAGTATGAGTTTAATACTTTCTGTAAGCAAACATCTTTCTATTGAACTACTCCCCGGAACGGACAAAAGCGAGCCGGCTTTGCGCCTTTTTATTCCCGATGACCCTGAACAAGCGTTTGTTGTCTTTCAATCGGAAATTCACCTTCTCCGAGACTCACTCATTGATGCCGGAGCACAACTCGCAAAGCTTGAAAAGCAAGCCCGAAAACTTAGAGATTAAATTAGATCGATTGATCATTTCCAAGGTACTATCACCCTTTAAACTGCATAGCCTATAAAATAGTCACAAGGAGAGGATATTGACTACACGCAAATTAGGCACAACCCCGTTATCCGTCTCACCCATCGGTCTTGGCCTGGCGGCCCTGGGTCGGCCCGGTTACATTAACTTAGGCCACGCTACCGACCTCAATCAAAATTACGATGTCGATGCTATGGAACAGCACACACACACCGTCCTCGACGCAGCCTGGGAGGCCGGCGTGCGTTATTTTGATGCGGCGCGATCGTACGGTCGGGCCGAGCAATTTCTGGGCAGTTGGCTCAAAAATCGCGCCATTACCCCCAGCCAGGTTACCGTTGGCTCTAAGTGGGGCTACACTTACACCGCCGCTTGGCAAATTGAGGCTGAAGACCACGAAATTAAAGAACACTCCCTGCCGGTACTCCAGCGTCAATGGCAAGAGACACAAAGCCATCTCAGCCCATTCATAAAACTCTATCAAATTCATTCAGCCACACTGGAGAGCGGTGTTTTAGAAAATGAAGCGGTGCTGGCCGAACTGGCTCGCCTAAAACAATCCGGTTTGGCCATCGGCCTCTCGTTGAGCGGGCCACGCCAGGCCGATGTACTGCAACGGGCGTTAGAGGTAGAGTTCGATCAACAGCGCTTGTTTGATACCGTGCAAGCCACCTGGAATCTGTTGGAACCCTCGGCCGGCCCGATGTTGCAAGAGGCTCACCGCCAGGGGCTGGGCATCATTGTCAAGGAAGCCCTGGCCAATGGGCGCTTAACCTCACGCAACCAAAACCCCGCCTTCGCCGCCAAACGTGCCGTCTTAGAAACGGAAGCCCAACGCTTAGAAACCACACTCGATGCCCTGGCTCTGGCGGCAGTGCTGGCGCAATCTTGGGCCGGCGTTGTGTTAAGTGGCGCGGCTACTATCGAACACCTCACCGCCAATCTCAAAGCGCTAGACGTTGCCTGGGATGATGAAGCCGCCGCCCAATTGGCACCGCTGGCCGAAGCATCGGAGCAATACTGGCAAACCCGCTCGAATTTGGATTGGAACTAAGGCCTCTCTATTCAATGGACATTCGTGGAAAAGTAGCGCTGGTTACGGGTGGTGCGGTGCGAATTGGCAAAGCGATGGCGTTGGGGTTGGCCGAACAGGGCTGCCATGTGGTTATCCACTACCATCATTCAGCCTCCGCCGCCCAGAAAACCGTCAACGAAATCGAGGCCCTGGGTGTTAAAGCCTGGTCGCTCGCCACCGACTTTAACAACGAAGCGGCGGTTCAGGCGCTTATCCCCACCGTGTTGCAATCCACAGGCCGACTGGATATTCTCATCAACAATGCCTCGATCTTTCCCCGCGAGGATTTTTTTACCACCGCCGCCGCCTCATGGGATCAAAATATGGCGATCAATCTCAAAGCGCCCTTTTTATTGAGCCAAGCCTTTGCGGCGGCTCTGCCGGAGGATCGACCGGGAGCGATCATCAATATGCTCGACTCGATAGCGCTGCGTCCCAAAAATCATCACTTTTCATACACCCTCAGTAAAGTGGGCTTGGAAGGATTAAACAGGGCCACAGCGTTTGCGTTGGCCGCCCGAAACATTCAAGTTAACGGCATCGCTTTAGGCACTATTCTGGCTGGTGATGAGACTGATGCAGCCGTCTTTGAGCGTATGGCAAAACGCACACCCATGCAGCATCCCGGCTCGGCTCACGCCGTTGTCAAAACACTGCTGTATCTTTTGCAGTCGGCGGAGTATGTTACCGGCGAAGTTATTCGGGTTGATGGCGGTCGACATTTGGTTTAATCGGAGGCCTTCAACCAATATTTGCAATCCTCCCTACTAATAGGTACAATACCGACATCATCGGGAAGTAAGCCTGAAATATCATACTCTATTAAAATTGAGTTTGAGACTGAAAGTTGATACGATCTTTTCATCTGCGAGACTCGCGGCTTGTAGCTCACCTACAAAAGGCAGGGACGCCGCTTGATATTGAAGAGCAGTTAACACACCCCCGTTCTCCGTTGAGGTCGGTTTTTTTAGACACGTTTCTTTCTCCCCAGTCGGGACCATCAACATTTATTCTAAACCACCAAGATGAACAACATGGTAAGCAGCTCGGCCTGGCTCAGCTTAGAACACGCCCCGGTCGCCCTGAGCGTGATGTTGTGTTTATGTCGCCAACGCTCAACTCCGGCAACGGCAGCCACGCTATCTGGCAGCGTTTATTGGCTCATTTATGTGTCCAAACCGCCGAGTCCGGTACACTGCGCATCTATGCCCGATTACCGCTCCACACCGATGAACTCCAAATTTTCAAAAATGTAGGTTTTGTCGAATACAGCCAAGAGCATTTTTACCAATTGGATCCCTCGGTCGACCGCACCGATATTCCGCCTAAATTGGAGCTGCGGCTGCAGCAGGCTAGCGATGGCTGGGGCTTGCAGAAACTGTACGCCACCTTAACCCCACGTGCCGTCCAGAATGCGGAAGGGTTGGCCCAGGGACAGTGGGAACTGTACCATCGAAGTTGGAATGCCCAAGGCCGACGTACCGGCTATGTGTGGGAATATGACGGCGATATTCTGGGCGCGCTGCACATTCGCAATGGAAAACGTGGCTATTCAATTAGAACGTTATTGCATCCCGATGCTTTAGACAAAGCTGAAGCTTTATGTCATGCGGCATTAAGGTTGACCGCAACCAAACCAAAATCGCCGGTTTACTTTATGTTTCGAGCCTATGAAGCCGGTTGGCAGCATATATTACCGATGTTTGGATTTAAACCGCTCACCAGTCAGGTATTGGTTACAAAACCGATGGCTGTGCGTGTTCGAGAAAAATCAAACAAACTTATTCCAACGTTAGAAGCTACTCCCACTGAAGGAGCCGCTTCCACAACGATAATGTCACACGCCAAATCCAAAACGACAGTACCCAAAAATGGCTCAGCCCGTCGCAGCCGCAAAACAACGATACCGGTTCTTTAACAATTCACCCATCGGCTATTATCTAAGTTGGCACTATTCAACCGATTATTCAATTCAAGCAAACGTATAATTTGCTACATTTGCAATATTACGGAGGCATAAAAATAGAAAGTCTAAATACATCCCCACAGATTGATACAACCGACGACCTGGATGCCCTATTAAAAGTTTTACCACTGCGTATCACTGAGGTAATTAAGGCTGTTAATCAGTCTGAGAATCTTATTGAAATTATTATGGATTTAGGGCGTTATCCCGAAGCCCGTTTTACTGATCATGAAATGATTTTAAGCGAACAAGAGATAACCCAAGAGGATATCGATTTTGTTGTGCAGCGTATCGGCAAGTTTATGGGGGATAACCGGGCCGGCATCGAACGCACGCTTCACCGCATTTCGGCTATCACCAACCGGCAGGGAAAAGTTATCGGCCTTACCTGCCGGGTTGGTCGCGCGGTCTTTGGTACGGTCGATATTGTTCGCGATATCCTTGAGTCGGGCAAAAGCCTGCTGCTTTTGGGGCGGCCTGGGGTTGGAAAAACAACCCTCTTACGCGAAGCCGCCCGTATTCTCTCGGAAAAAAAGCGGGTAGTTATTGTCGATACCTCAAATGAGATCGCCGGCGACGGCGACATCCCCCACCCGGCTATTGGCCGCGCCCGCCGAATGCAAGTTGCCAAACCCAGCCTACAGCACGAAGTTATGATCGAAGCTGTGGAAAACCACATGCCTGAAGTCATCATCATCGATGAGATTGGGCGACAGTTAGAAGCCGAAGCTGCCCGCACCATTGCCGAACGGGGTGTTCAGTTGGTTGGCACGGCGCACGGCGTCAATTTGGAAAACCTGCTCCTTAACCCAACCTTGTCTGACCTAGTGGGGGGCATCGATACCGTAACGCTGTCTGATGAAGAAGCCCGGCGGCGCGGCACGCAGAAAACCGTTCTGGAACGACGCGCCCCGCCGACATTTGATGTGTTGGTTGAGATTCAGGATCGCCAGACATTTGCCGTGCATCATGATGTGGCCCGTTCGGTAGATATGCTATTACGCCAGCGGCCTCTGGCTCCCGAAATTCGCTATCGCAACGAGGCCGGTGATATCCAAATTGAAACACCGCCGGAACCTCCAACGGCCCGCAGAACCGAACGGCTAGCCAAAGAAGGCAATGGTGGGACCAATGGTGGATTTAGCCATAGCCATCATCGCGAACGCGTGGATATGGGCAGCATGCCCCCTCTCATGCAGTTTGAACCAAACAGAAACCTGCAGCCCAAAAAGGTGTATCCCTACGGTGTGGGCCAAAATCGACTGCTTCAGGCCGCCCGCACGTTACAAGTGCCGATGACCATCGTTAGCGACGTAGATAGTGCCGATGTGGTGATGACCCTAAAAAGTTATTACCGCAAACACCCGCAGCCCATCACCAAAGCCGAGCGCTTAGGCAAGCCGGTTTATGTATTGCGCTCAAACACAACCATCCAGATGGAGTCGTGTCTGGCCGATATTTTCTCGCTGGAAGCCGATGAGATGGACCCCAACGCCGTTGCCAAGCGTGAAACGCAAGAGGCCATTCGCAAAGTGTTAGGTGGCACCCGCAGCGTTGAACTTTCGCCGCAAAATGCCGGTATTCGACGCCAACAGCACGAAATGGCCCGCCAGGCTAACCTCATCTCCCATAGTTCGGGACGCGAGCCATATCGGCGCGTGCGGATTTACCGTGACTTGCAGCGAGGCGGGACGTGAGCCTCTTTGTAACGTTTGAAGGGCCGGACGGCTCCGGCAAGAGCACCCAAATTCAGCGTGCCGCAGAATTTTTGCGCAATTTGGGGCACGAGGTCCTGCTCACCCGCGAACCGGGCGGCACCCGCATCGGCGACCAAATCCGCGACATTGTCCACGATGTCGCCAATACAGAGATGTGCTCACCGGCGGAAGTACTCTTGTATTCGGCCAGTCGCGCCCAGTTGGTGCATCAAGTTATCCGGCCTCATCTCAAAAAGGGGGGGGTGGTGGTCTGCGACCGCTATGCCGACAGCACCTTCGCCTATCAGGGGTATGGACGCGGCATGGATGCGGACGCACTGCGCCTCATCACCCAATTTGCTACGCAGCAACTCAAGCCGGATCTGACCATCTATCTCGATCTCGACCCGGCTGAAGGCTTAAAGCGCAAACAGAGCGCCAACGCAACCGGTGAAGGCGAGTGGAATCGGATGGACCAGCTTGCCCTCGATTTTCATCGACGCGTTCGAGCCGGCTATCTGGAGATGGCCCGCAGCGAACCGGATCGCTGGCTGGTTATTGATGCCACGGACACGATCGAAGCAGTCAGCCAGGCCATCTGCCAACGGTTGGAAAGCTATTTCGCCCAAACTCCACACAGCCGCGTCTAACCCAGGCAATCATCGAAAAAACAAAAGGCTCTTGATGGATTTCAAGGAGGTGACTTCCGCCCCGCCCTAGCCCGATGCTAAAGCATCGGACTGAAAGAGC
>JAGRBY010000305.1 GCA_020433835.1 Anaerolineae bacterium
GAAATCGAGACCACAGCACCTCACATCACGGCGGCGTTTCACAAGTTTAAGGTTCAACTCCAAAGCGAGCGTTTAGCCGGTGCCAATGATACGCTGAATGCTTTGTTGCGGTGAGGTGAGACTAACGTGACAAAATATGATTATGTATCTCCAATCGCGTTTAATGTCAGGCGTTACTCAATTTGTTGCCTACTCAAGGATGCTTAATTCTGGGTCTGTTTACCAAATTCAATAACGTCATTACTGAGTTCTTTAGAGTGGTACTGTAGTTGCTTTTTAAGAATTGACTCCAGTTTCTTGTTATTTTTAGCAAATTCCAGGTACAATACAAATATTACCTCAACCAGATTGCTTCAATTCATTTTGTCCCAACTGATCTAATCATCAAATCAATCAACACAGGGTCTAGGCTCAGTTCAACCCTAGTTATGTGGCAGATCTTCAATGATTAACGGTGCCTTCTTGCCTAGGGGCCGCTGTATAGTGTGGCTTTTTTGCTTTTTATGTGCCATGTTATTCTTAATTCGTTAGTCCAATGTACCACTCTTGGTATGAGGAAATTAAGAAAAGGAATAATTTATGCAAAAAAAAGTACTTGTGGTTGAAGATAGACGAGAAAATATTATTTTCCTCACTAATAATGTCTTAAAACCACGGGGGTATGACGTTATTACAGCTGCAGATGGCGAGACCGGTTTACTCAAGGCAGAGGAAGAAGCGCCAGATATAATAATTCTTGATCTTAAGTTGCCGAGAATGGGTGGTTTAGAAGTATTAGAGCAACTGAATAAAAAGGGAATAAACATCCCTACTATTGTGATGACGTTTCATGGGTCTGAGGAGATGGCTGTGCGTGCTTTTCAAATGGGGATTCGTGATTATCTAATCAAACCATTTACTTTTGAAGAGATAGAAAACGCCTTAGCTAAAGCTTCAACTCCTCAGGAGTTTAGCGATTCAACTCTTCAAGAAGAAACTAAACATTCACATTCTACTCAAAAAACAATTAAAAAAAACGCTATCCCTTATGTTGCTGGGGCTCCTATTACTGAGCCGACTATGTTTTTTGGGCGTCAAGATGATCTTGAAAAAGTTCTCAGTTTGCTTACAAACAATTTTGTTATGCTTACTGGCCCAAGACGTATTGGCAAAACAAGCCTTCTGCATCAATTGGCTTTTTATCTTCCCGATTTAAGGGACGCATCAGAACAATTTATTCCAGCGTTAATAAATATAGAAGGTACAGTCGAGACTGAGTTTTTTCACGCACTTATCGAAGAGATAGTCCATGTTACCCAAGTCTATTTACCGGCTGATATAGTTACCCAACTATCATTTGATATGTCTTCCTCGGCCTATCCTGCTCGCAGTTTCTCTCGCGATTTACAAATTATCCTGAAAAGCTTACGAGTCACAACGCCAAAGCCCTCTCATCTAGTACTGCTTTTGGATGAGATGGATACACTCAACAGGTTTAGTTTAGAAACACAATCACAGCTTCGACGTATCTTTCAGCGTTTTACTAATCGTAATCTGAGTGTAGTTGTGGCCGGAGTCAATCTGCGCCAAGATTGGGCTGGAGAAACCAGCCCTTTTTATAACATGTTTATGCCTGTGATCCTGTCGCCCTTTCCTAAGGCCGATGCCAGCCAACTGATTACCAAACCGGTTGAAGGCACTTACATTTATAGTGATGAAGCTGTGGAACTTATCCTTGAGGTCACGGCTGGCCTTCCCCATCGTATTCAACAATTATGTTTAGAAACAATTCACCATCTTCTGGTTACATCAAAGGGCCGTACTAACGAAATTACTGCAGAACATGTGGGTATGGTTTTGCAAGGAATTAGCTGGCTGGATGAAAGTATTAGTGAACAGAATAGTAAGGAACAGATTGATTCAATCAATATAGAACTTGCTAGTATCATTTCTCACGAGTTACAGGTGCCGCTAGAGTGGATGGCAAGCGATATTGAACAAATTCAAGTGGAATTGGACAAGTCATTATCAGATCAACAAAGTGCTCGTGTAGCTAGAATTAGAAGCCGTGTTAGTCAAATGCGCCTAATAATTAATAATTTGTTGGATACCAATAGGGGCGAAGAGGATTACGTACATCTTGAAATTCAAGATGTACAGTTACAAGATGTGATCAATGAGGTTGTTGAGGCATTTGATGCTCAATTCAAAGATAAAGGGTTAAATTTGAAACTTGATCTGGAAAACAAATTGCCTGAACTGCAAGCCGATTATAATTGTTTAGTACAGATTTTTTCTAACTTAATTGGTAATGCCTGCAAGTATACGCCTTCTGGCGGCAATATAACCATAAGTACACAACCTTACCACAAAAACTTTCAAGGAATTTCCGTAATAATAGAAGATACGGGGTATGGTATTTCAGAAAAAGATCAACTTCGGCTTTTTACTAACTTTTTTCGTTCCAGCGACAAAGATATTCGCAATCAGCCGGGTGCTGGTATAGGTCTGTTTATTACCAAAAAATTGGTTAAAGCTCATGGGGGTGAAATTTCCTTTAACAGCAAGTATGGAAAAGGAAGTATGTTTTCTGTTAGCATCCCCCTGTAAATAGCTATAAACTGACAAAATTACTGTAAAGTTTTTCAACCAAAATTAAATTCCATAATAGGGCATACTTGTCATGAATCCTTATCGTGTTGGTCCGTGGGTAGTTGGATCAGAATTTTATGCACGGGGCAATTTATTACGGGATATTATATTGGGGCCGGCAGATAGTCTATGGATTATCGGCAACCGACGGGTGGGAAAGACCTCGCTTTTGCGGGCAGTGGAGCATCAAACAGCCAACAGTGCTCAATATATGCCGCTTTTCTGGGATATGCAAGGTGATACCAGTGAAGCCGAGTTGATGGAAAGTTTTTTTGAGTCTACTGAGAATGCACAGTGGGGTGAAGTGGATACACGTTGGGGAGATTTTGAACTCCCTGAAAATGTAAACAATATTAGCCAAGCACTGCGCCGGGTGGGTGCTTACGCACGGAAATTTCAATGCCGTTTACTTTTGCTATGTGATGAAATTGAGGGTCTTAGCCATCTTGGGGAGAAAGAGCCTCATACTTTGTCTAAACTCAGACGAATAATGCAACACAACCCTGCTATCCGAACGGTTTTGGCTTCTACACGCCGTTTGAGCCGTCTTTATTCTATCCAACAGCAACAAGATGCTTCGCTTTTTCTTGAAGGGCTTGAGCCTCGGTATTTAACTGTTTTTGACGATACTACTGCCAATCAATTAATATGCCGTACACAAAGCGCTCAACCTTTGACTGTTGATGAAAACCAACTTACAAAAATTCGTTTTTTCGCTGGTAATCATCCGCTCATTTTGCAGAAAATATGCAGTCAACTATTTGAGGCTGATAAACATATCTTACGCTCTTTCAGTGAAAATGAGTTTATCTTAGATGATCAACTAAGTGGAACATTTCAGCAAGATTTTGATGCGCTTACACCTGATGAAGCCAATATCTTATTGCACATAAAAACAGCAGCGCTATTACCAGAAGAAATTGAGCAGGCTTTTCCGAATCTTTCTAAACAAAATTTATTACGCATTCTGTATGATTTGACACACCTTGGTTTTCTGCGGCGTATTGAAAAAGGATACCAAACTGGCAATGTACCCTTAGGTTTTTGGCTGGCAACTAATCCCACTCATCACGCTGCTCAGGTTGGTGTTACCAATCGAATGTTACGCAAAGTGGCACAAGAGCGCATCACATCGCTGCAACGTCAGCTTATTGTTTCTTATCGGTATTTGGCTCGCCTAAATGAGCAAAAAGCGACACAAGGCATACACACTCCACCGGGAGTACTGTTGGAGATTGAAGATTATAAAAAAACAATCGTCGATATTCAAGCTGAATTAGCTGAATTGCAAGTTTCTTAAAAACTTTTACGAGTGGATTTGTTTTCTTAAACCTCATTAGTCGCGTATGAAGTTCTTGGAATTGCTGATCAAAAAACTTCGGCTTGATCTATCCCCGTGATAGCCGTAAAATGGAACGGCATTTTGAACCACACGTGATCATGATGTCGCATTTTGAAAAACGCCTTAAATTCTACCTGGCTGACCCTGTGCTCCAGGATCAGCCCATCTCATCCTGTTGGTCAGGTATTTAATCCATGACCGCTGCCCCAATCCCATCTTCATCTAACCAACCTGTGGCCGAAAAAGAACTCCGCCGTCACCAGGCTCAACTTGAGCGCATTATCCGCGAGCAGGCAGCCGAGCTGGCGCTAGCTAACGAGCAGCTACAATCCCACATCGATGCCGGTCGTTGGATCGAACAAACGCTCATTGCCGAACGAGATTTTATCGCGGCCATCCTTGATACGGTCGATGCTCTGATTATTGTGCTGGATCGACAGGGCCACACCATTCGCTTTAACCGAACCTGCGAAGAGACAACCGGCTACAGCTTTGACGAGGTGCGCGACCAACCCTTTTGGAGCCTGTTTCTAATCCCGGCGGAAGTAGAGCCGGTTCGAGCCGTGCTGGCCGAACTCCGCGCCGACCGAATTTCCAACCGGCACGAAGCCTACTGGCTAACTCGCGACGGCCAAAAACGCCTCATCGCCTGGTCAAATACGGCTTTGCTCGATGATAATGGCGAGTTGGAATACATCATCTGCACCGGCATCGACATCACCGAACGCCGTCGGGCCGAAGAGACCCTGCAAAAAGCCTATGCCGAGCAGGAGCAGATCCTGGCTGTGCAGCAAGCCGTCACCAGCCGTCTCGATCTCGACGCTGTTTTACAGATGATCGCCGCCGCGGCCCGTCGGCTAACCGGTGCCCGGGTGAGTCTTCTGTACTTGTTTGAGGTCGATCATTTACGGCTGGCTGTTGTTTCAGGTACGAAGGACAGTGACATTCCAACTGACTATACGCTACCTCTCACCGGCTCAACTGCCGGTCTATCGCTCCAGGCCGGTAGACCCATTCTAGTGAACGAGACGACAGACGATCCCCGTGTTTATGCCGATCTCATTGACCGCCTGCGCCTTCAGCGGCTGGTGGCTGTGCCGCTGGTCTCCGGGCAGCAGCCTCTGGGGGTGTTAGAGGTAGCCGATAAGCCGGAGCCGTTCGGCCCGGACGATACTCAAATCTTGGCGATGCTCACACCTGGAGCAGTGATTGCCCTCGAAAATGCCCGCCTCTACGCTCAATCTCAACGCGCGGCGGTGTTGGAAGAACGGCAGCGCTTAGCCCGCGAACTGCACGATGCCGTCACCCAAACCCTGTTCTCGGCCAGCCTGATCGCGGAAGTTCTGCCGGAGATGTGGGCACAAGACCCGGCTCAGAGTCGGCACATGCTGCAAGATTTACAGCAGTTAAGCCGGGGTGCTCTGGCCGAAATGCGAACCTTGCTGTTAGAATTACGCCCGTCCGCTTTACTCGAGGCCAAGCTGGGCGATCTTATCCACCAACTGGCCGAGGCCTTTACCGGCCGCGAAGGTGTGCCGGTTGCGGTTGAACTGGATCGCCAGGATACGTTTCCCAGCGAAATGCAGGTCAGTCTCTACCGGATTACCCAGGAAGCGCTTCACAACATCGCCAAACATGCCGGAGCCAGTCGGGTTATCATCCATCTCCGGCGCACGCCAACCGGCAGTAATCCGCTCAAACGTGTGTCCTTAGAGATTCGCGACGATGGCTGCGGGTTCGATCCGGCCAACGTGCCGCCCGATCACCTGGGCCTGGGTATTATGCGTGAACGGGCTGAGTCTATCGGGGCAACCTTTGACATCATCAGCCAACCGGGCCAGGGAACGCAGATTAACGTAAATTGGAAGGTGACGGTCACTTGATCAAAAAACAACTGACTGGCAAAATCAACCGTTCTACCCCTTCAAAAGTGACCGTCACCTTAAATATGGAAAGGATAACTGTGATGACCGGCGAAAAACCTATTCGTGTGCTCATTGTTGATGACCACACCATGCTCCGCAGAGGCCTGGCCTCATTCCTGCTGGTTAAAGCCGATCTGGAACTGGCCGGCGAGGCGAGCAATGGCGAGGAGGCGCTGTACTTGTGCGAGCAGCTTCAGCCCGATGTCGTTCTTATGGATTTGAAGATGCCCAAGCTGGATGGTGTCGCGGCCACACGTACCATCAAAAGCCGCTATCCCCACATCCAGGTTATTGCCTTGACCAGCTTTCAGGAGAAAGCTCTGGTACAAGATGCTATCCGAGCCGGAGCCATCAGCTATCTCCTGAAAAATGTTTCAGCCGATGATCTGGCCGAAACTATCCGAGCCGCCAGCGCCGGTCGCTCGGTGCTCGATCCGCAAGCCCTCCAGGCTTTGGTTCAGGATGATGCCCCGGACGTCCCCGATCTGGGCCACGACTTAACCCCCCGCGAACGCGAGGTGCTGGCGTTGCTGGTGCAGGGCCTCACCAACCCGGCCATGGCCGAGCAGTTGGTGGTTAGCCGCGCCACCATCAAAGCCCACGTCAGCAGTATCTTAGCCAAGCTAAACGCCTCAACCCGCGCCGAAGCCGTACGGCTGGCTCTCCAGCACCAATTAATCTCCTGACTACCCTCAATATTACCCATATGGCTAATACAAAATCTCCCCAGATGTCCAATGCGTCCGGGGAGATTTTAGTTTAAGATCAAGTCACTTGAAAACAAATTACATCTGGGATGGAAATTAAATCCACATTTTGGCGGATAGTAAATGGCAAATGGGTCTTTGCATTCTAATTACCGTTTACCAAGTTACCAATTACCCAAAATCAATGGGGAACTTATTTAATTTTCCTCCCTAACTATTATTCAGGAGACTATCATGACAACTCGAAAAGTACGTGTCGCATTAAATGGCTATGGCGTTATCGGTAAACGGATTGCCGATGCCGTGGCCTTGCAAGAGGATATGGAATTGGTCGGTGTGGCCGACGTCGTTAGCGACTGGCGGATTAAGATTGCCCAGGAGAAAGGGTATCCCATTTATGCTTCCACGCCCGAAGCCGCGGCCTCAATGCGTGAGGCGGGTCTGAAGGTAGCCGGTCACCTCGACGATTTGCTAAGCCAGGTCGATGTCGTGGCCGATGCTGCGCCGAAGAAAATCGCGGCGGCGAACCTGGAGAAGTACCAGACCGCCGGCGTAAAAGCCATCTTCCAGGGCGGCGAGAAGCACAGCCTGACCGGCCACTCCTTTGTCGCCCAGGCCAATTACGAGACGGCTTTGGGCCGCGATCTAACCCGTGTAGTGTCGTGCAACACCACCAGCATTGTCCGCACCCTGGGTGCGCTTCAGAAGGCCGGTTTGCTGAAAAAGGCACGCGGTGTGTTAGTTCGCCGCGCCACCGACCCGTGGGAGTCGGACCACGGCGGAGTGATGAACACCGTCGTCCCTGAACAACACGTCCCATCCCATCAAGGGCCAGATGCCCAAACGGTTATCCCCGAACTGGATGTGATGACGATGGCGCTGGTCGCCTCCCACACCACCAGCCACCTCCACGCCTGGAGTGTCGAACTGACTCGACCGTCCAGTCGAGACGAAGTGTTGGAGATCTTTCGTTCGGCTCCCCGGATTGCTTTTTTGCAGATGGCTGACGGTATGGTCGCCCTCAACAGCACGTTGGAGTTGATGAGCGATCTGGGCCGACCGCGCGGGGATATGTGGGAAGTGGCGCTCTGGGCCGATGCCTTGACGGTGCGAGGCAATGAGCTTTTTTACAACTACCAGGTCTACAACCAGGCCATTGTCGTCCCGGAGACCATCGACGCCATCCGCGCGTTGACCGAGCTTGAGACAGATGGCTTCCGCTCTATCGCCAAAACCGATCAGGCCCTAGGCATCGTCCGTGATTTTGTACGCTAAGGATGACGTACCGGCTAAAAGACTGAATCTATTGGACTCAAAAAGAGCAGCCAAGTCGTCACTTGGCTGCTCTTTTTATTTGGAGACGTAACTACTCAGCGGTGGTGACTTTTTGCGTCATGCCCGCACGTTTTTAGTGGGAATCCATTCGTTGGCCTTAAGTGGATGCCCGATAAAAACATTCGGGCATGACGGCTGAGTAGTTACTTGGAGACAATGATGGGTGAGTTGCAATCCCACGTCGGCGTAAGAAGTTGGTTGGAAGCCCGGTTTGGGTTTCAAATCCATCACCAGCGGCAATCCCAAATAGGTCATGACGGATATTCACTGATTTTTATCACACCTTTGCTATTCTCTGTGAGAATCTGTGTCCATCTGTGGACTCTTTAAGGCTTTTAAATTCTTACGGTCTTAACAAGCAAGAATTGAGGCTATTCACTATGATAAACACCAGCCGGCAACCTATGAGAATTTTTCTTGTAAATTTTTTGCGGCAAGAGTGGGTATGCTATACTTAAAGCGATTTCGTTTTCAACCTCATTTTGATGCCTCCTCCTTCGTTCCAGCATTAAACCTGCGATTATGCCATCGTCCTGATAACCTCCCTTGAAAATAGGTTTAGTAGG
>JAGRBY010000306.1 GCA_020433835.1 Anaerolineae bacterium
CGTGTGAAATGGTCGTCGCGAAACTCCGCGACGGTCGATCAACGTGTGAAATGGTCGTCGCGAAACTCCGCGACGGTCGATCAACGTGTGAAATGGTCGTCGCGAAACTCCGCGACGGTTGATCGATGATCTGAAAGGTTATCGATCAACTTGACGGCGGCCATATTTGACCGTTGAGGTGGACATGAACGGCCAACATGGATATACTGATCCATACAGTTGAATATTCCAAATTCTTTTCTCAAACTTCACCATCAACCCGGAGGATTACCCGATGCCTATTTCCTACAGAGACGCCATTAGCCCTTATGAATTTCGTTTTCCCAACTTTCGCCGCCGCCCGGATGTGTTTAACCTGGGCCAAACCTTTATCACCTGCGAGCAAAGCCGCCCCCTTGCGCAGCAAACCCCTTTTACACCCATCATTATCGATCTCTTCCAGCGCCTATTAGCCGCTGAAAATGACTTAAAGCGGGCCGAACGCGAACGTAAGTCAGCCTCATCTGAACTCAAACGGCTGTTAGTCGATGCCAAAGAGATAGTTATGACGATGTGGAAGAGTGTCACCGCCAAATGTTCCAACAAACCTTATCAGGCTACACGTTGGGGTTTTGAATACAAAGCGCGTACCGGCAACGTGCTGCTGCCTCAAACATTTGATGAACGGCTGGAAACGATGAATCTCTACATTGCCGAAGAACAGCGCCAACCCCAAGCCGATCGCTTTACCATTCCTGATTTGGTTGACGTGATGAGCCTGTATAATGATCTGGAAGCCCATCACGACGCTCGTGTATCGGCGCGTCGCACCCGCGAGAACCAGGTAGAACTCTGCAATGCGCTGGCTTTAGAGCTGTCTAACTATCTGCAGGCCGCCGGTATCCATCTGCTGGCGATGGAGTTCAAATTCAAGATATCAAAAGAATTGCAGAATTGGGGCTATGATGTTGTCGCCAAGCGCCGCGAGTCATCAACCCGTGAAGCAGACGGCGGTGAAGCGGCTCCCCTGTCTGCACCAACCACCAACGGTACCGTCGAAGCTGCGCCCGAGGATGTTGACGGTGACCACTAACCGGGTAAATCTTTGGCCCAACCCCAGGTGACAGTCACGTAACTCACTGATAATACGTGGCTGTCACCTTGAGAAGTTTATCAACAAGATTTGCTCTCCCCTCAATATCCTATAGCCAATAAGAGTTTCAAATGCTATAGTAATCTTAACCTACACCCCGTTTCAGAAAACTGAGGAATTCTCGTAAGCAACCCAGACCGTGGTCGAACTTTAAAAATATGAAGAGTGCGACACTCTCAGATGAGACGACAACGAGAATGAAAATTACCGTAGGATAAACTTAAGTTTGGCCTACGAGTGCTATTTTCAGAGCAGTTACACTCTTCAAACGGTGACAGTCACTTAACCGCATGACAATATGTGACTATCACCTGATATCGTGAAGGATGATATGTAGAGGATTATTATGGCATGGAAGACCGTTACATACCGTTGGCAGTGGTTGCTAAAAAGTAGTCCGGCCCAGCTATGGCCCTACGTGGCTGATACCCAGCGTTTTAACCGGGCTGCGGGCTTGCCCTCAATTGATTTTACAGAGATGGCTCTTGACACCGGCGGCAGTCGGCGCTTTGCCCAGACCAGCCGGTTTGGCGTTACCATCAAGTATGAAGATTTTCCATTTGAGTGGATTAAAGAACGCGAGTTCAGCAGTATGCGCATCTTTGAGTTTGGGCCGCTGGCGCGGACGTATGCCCGTGTTCGCCTGGAACCGCACCAATTGGGTACGCGGCTTTATTACGATGTTGATGTTACTCCCGCCAATCTCTTAGGCCGGCTTGGTATTCCCTACCAATTGGGCTGGCAACTCCGTCGAAGTTTCGATAGCATCTTTCGACAAATCGACCACGCGTTGCAAAATCAGCAGCCGCAGGTGTTTAGCCTGCCCGTTACGCCGTTAACCCCTCTGGCCCAAACCCGCCTGCAAAGTTTAAGCCACAATTTGGTTGAACAAGGCTATAGCGAGGCCGGTGTGCAGCAGTTAGGTGAATTGATAATCCGTGAGTCTGATTTTGAATTGTCGCGCCTGCGGCCTTACATCCTGGCCGATAGCTGGCAAGCGCCGCGCCTGGAGATTTTGGAGTTGTTTCTCGCCGCGGCCAAGATTGGATTGCTGCAAATGCAGTGGGATGTCATGTGTCCGCTGTGCCGAGGCGTTAAATACAAGGCGTTGTCGCTCGATCAGGTGCGTAAAGGAGTTCACTGCTCTACCTGTAATATTGATTTTGAAGCGAACTTTTCCGACAATGTCGAACTCACCTTTCGGCCGCATTCGCAAATTCGATCTGTTGATGAAGCCAGCTATTGTTTTGGTGGGCCGATGGTTACTCCGCACATTCTTCTCCATCAAACCATCGCTCCGGGCGAAACGCGCCGCCTGGAGTACATTCATCTCGATGGCGATGGCGTTCGGCTGCGCACGCAGGTGCCCGGCGTTGAGCAGTGGCTGCACGTCACCCCATCCGACACAGATGGAGTCGATACGGTGTCTGTTGGGCTGAAAAAGGGTGTAATCCATCTCGATGTAACTGATAACGGGCATTGCTCCATCTACCCCGATAAGGCCAGCTATCAAGCGGCCCATCACCCAGCCGCATCAGAAGCCTCGCAACCGGATGTTAGCGTGCAAACGTTGACTATTAGCAATCAAACATCCATTCCCCAACAGTTTTATATCGAGCGAGCCGGCTGGTATAATAATGCCGTAACGGCCACCAGGGTAACAGCGTTACAAAAGTTTCGCGATCTATTTAGCCACGAAGTACTCCGCCCCGGTGAGAAGATCGGTATCCAGGGGATGACGCTGCTTTTCTCCGATTTGGTTGGCTCGACGGCCATGTATAATCGGTGGGGCGATGCGGCCTCGTATTCTTTGGTGCGCGAGCAGTTTGCGTTTCTCCAGCGCATTGTACGTACGTGCGGCGGGGCGATTGTGAAAACCATAGGTGATGCGATTATGGCCGCCTTTGCCGATCCGGTCGATGCGGTGAGAGCAGCCTTGGCTATTCAAAAGGAGCTGTATGCGTTTAATGCCCAGCATTCGGAAGCGTTGACCATCCGTCTGGGAGTGCATTACGGCCCTTGTATTGCGGTTAACCTTAATGACCGGCTTGATTATTTTGGCACCACGGTTAACCTGGCCGCTCGGATGGAAGGCCAAAGCCGAGGCAACGACGTTGTCATGTCCGAGGCAGTACGCTGCGAGCCGGGCGTGGTCGAACTGTTGGCCGCCGAGCCGGTTACCGTCACGCAATTCGCCACCTCGATTAAGGGCTTTGATGATCATTTCTGCTTGTATCGCGTTCAATATGCTGGTGAAGTTGTAAGCGTTCAACCCGTAAAAGTGGCAGAACATACCAAAGAAGAGCATAATACGGCAAGGTTGTAAAGTTGCAGAGTTGCAAAAGAACCATATCCGTGTGATATGCAACCTTGTTACAAGTAGAAAAAGTTGGAGGATTTGATTTTCATGAAGCGTTGGTTTGTTACTCTTCTACAGACGCTTTTTTTTATTGTTGTTGGTGTTAGCGTGTATAAACTGGTGCAATATGGGCAGCGATTGCTGAAACAACCGTATTTAGCCCCCAACGGGCTGCCCGATGATATTGAAAGCCACAACACCGTCGAGGCCAAGGGGCTGCGCATTGCTGCGGCCAACGTACTGGCCGGGGTCGAAAAACGGCTCTTACTCGATGGGCAGGAAAAATGGGTGGTGTGTGCCGGTCTGCGCAATTTTAGAGAACCGTGGGCCCGTGATTTTGGCTTTGCCAGTTTTGGCCTGATAGAGTTGGGTGAGTTTGAAGTTGTCAAAGAGGCGCTGGAGGTTTTTCTCATCTATCAGCGTCCGTCGGGACAGTTTCCGGTTAAGATTCACTCGACCTCCATTGCTGACCGCTATCTGCATTCGCTGCTTAAACGCGAGCAGCCCATCACCGCGCCAATTCGGCCTAAGTATATTACGGCCCACAATACGGTTTCACTCGATGGCAATGCCTTGTTGGTTATCGCGGCGCTTAATTATATCGCTCGCTCCGGTGATGAAGCCTTTGCCACCACCCACTGGTCGGCGCTTAAGCAGGCCGTACTGTGGCTGGAGGAACACGCGCTGTCCGAAGATGGCCTTCTCCATCAGGCGGCCTTTGCCGATTGGGCGGATAGCATCGCCCGTGAGGGCCGGGTTTTGTACACCAACGTTCTTTACTGGAAGGCGCTGCACGATCTGGCCGCTGCGGCTCCGCTGTACGGCAATGGGGATGATGAAAGCGTCTTTACCCGGAAGGCAGTGCAATTAAAGAAGGCCATCAATACCCATTTCTGGCGCGATGATCTGGGCTACTACGTTACCAATGAGGTTTTTGACAATTTAAGCAGTAGCGGTAATCTTCTGGCTATCGCCTGGGATTTAACCACACCGGAGCAAGCGCACGCGATATTAGACTGCATGGATGAGTTCGATATGGCTAATCCGGTGCCGACGCAGGTTGTGCATCGGGCCTATCCTGATAAGTATATTGCGCTTGAAAATCGGTTGGGGGGTATTGCCAATTACCATACCTCGGCGGCGTGGTTGTGGTTGGGGGCGTGGCACATTATCGCGCTGGCCCGCATGGAACGCCTGATGGAGTCCGAACTGCTGCTCTATCGCGCTTCTAACGTCATTGTCAGGGACGGCGCTATCCACGAGGTGTACGCTCCTGATGGGCATTATCTTTCCAGCTTCTGGTATACGTCTGAGGCTCCGTTAACCTGGAGCGCCGGGATGATGGTGTATGCTCACTATGTTTATCAACGTCACGTAAAAGCGATTTTAGAAGGCCAATCCGTCTCAGAAGACAATTAAATTAGAGCTATCTATCTATATTTCGCTTTGAGGAGTGATAATGCATATTGCCCACTTTACCAATACATATCACCCGGTTATCAGTGGCGTTGTCCGTTCGATTGATACCTTTCGGCAGGGGTTGACAGGGTTGGGGCATAACGTCTTTATCTTTGCCCAATCGACCAGCGACTATAAGGATAAAGAGCCGTTTATCTTTCGCTATCCGGCTATCGATCTACCGCTGACACATAAATTTCCGCTCACTATTCCCGTTTCATCCTTTGTTGATAAGCTGATTCCTTCTCTAAAGCTGGATGTTATCCATAGCCATCATCCATTTTTATTGGGCCGGGCCGCCGCCAGCAATGCCGAAAGTTACGGTGTACCGCTGGTCTTTACCTTTCATACGCGCTATCGAGAATACAGCCATTATGTGGCGTTGAACCAAGATTTTGTCAAAGATGCGATTGATTACTGGCTTGGTCACTACATGGAACGGTGCCACCACATTGTTGTGCCGAGCGAGAGCATCAAAAAGATGGTCGCGGAGGTGTATGGTGTCACCAGCCAGGTGACGGTCGTGCCGACCGGCATCGATTTACGGCCCTTCAAAGCCGCTAACCCGGCTGTTATTCGCCAAAAACGAGGCTGGGGCGAAGATAAAGTGCTCATCTCAATCGGGCGATTGGCTGAGGAGAAAAATTGGAAGACACTCGTTGAGGCTGCCGGTCATGTTTTCAAGAAACATCAAAACGCACGATTGGTCATTATCGGCGAGGGCGATCAGCGCGAGGAATTGGAAACCTTGGCTGAAGAGATGGGCATCGCGCAGCAGGTTGAGTTTACCGGCAAAGTGCCTTTCGATGAGATTCCGCTTTATCTCAAAGCTGCTGACCTGTTCTGTTTCGCCTCTACCACCGAAACACAGGGATTGGTGACGATGGAGGCGCTGGCCGCCGAACTGCCGGTTGTCGCGGTTGAAGCATCAGGCACACAAGATGTGGTGGAGCAGGGTAAGCAAGGGCTGTTGGTCGATAATGATAGCCAGGCATTGGCCAAAGCCATCGATCAGATTTTGTCCGACGAAGCACGGCTGCATCAGTTTCAGGAGGCTACACTGGCAAGGGCCGAGTATTTCGATATGACTCGTCAAGCCGAAAAAATGGTTGAAGTTTATCATCAGGCTATCGATGATCAGCGGGCCGAGCGTTGGGTTCAGGTAGACAAAGCCAAAAAGATTTTCGATTTGATTATCGATGAAAAAAAGTTGGAGCAGTTTTTCGGTTTCAGTATGTAAAATTTAGGCCAGTAAACTGAATAGAATGACAACTCCAAATCCAAGAATCATCAATCCGGAAATGCGGTTGATCCAGATGAGTTGCTTGCTGTTTAGGCGTTCGCGTATTAGGCTAACCCCTGTGCTCAGGGCCAGCCACCACAGCGCGGAACCGCTGAAGACTCCGGCGACCAAAACGGTGGCAGCAAGGTAGTCGCCGTGGGTGCCGGCCAGGCCCAACCCGGCGAAGATGGCTGCAAAGGAAAGAATTGTGGCCGGATTGGTGATGGTTAAAAAAAAGGTAGAAACATAGGCACCGACGAAACTCTGCTGTTTGGCTTGGGTGGGCATATCCGCAGAGACTGATCGTAATGTTTTAATCCCCAGATAACATAAAAATAGGCCACCAATTGCCGCCAGCCATTGCTGCTGACCTAGCAGAATGGCCGAGACGGCTGTCAGCCCAAAACCGGCAACGCAGCCGTAAAAAGCATCGGCAGTAGCGGCCCCCAAACCAGAGAGTAGGCCCACAACACGTCCTTGAGTCAACGTGCGCCGGATACAAAGAACGCCAATTGGCCCCACTGGAGCGGCAATTGAAAAGCCGATAAGTAATCCTGTTAGAAGAAAATGGGATGTCATAGCTGTCTCCTGTCTAAAAGTAGCTTGGTGATAACCCAGCTTTAGAAAGAAAACTGGAATGATCGAGAATTACTGTAAGGGGTTGCTTAGACCCAGATTTAATGCTATAGTATGATGTTGAACCATAGTTTATTAGTAACTCTCGATAATGTAAATTGATATCTAAAGTTGTTTTGCCCTGTTTTGGTAATAAAGTTAAGTAAAAGGCCGTTATGACCTTAGAAAATCAAAAGCTTCTTGATCATGTAGGCTGGCAAATATTAAGGGCACTGCAAGAAGATGCGCGTCTGTCATTTACCGAATTAGGGCGACGCGTGGGTCTATCGCTGCCGGCGGTTGCCGAGCGTGTGCGCCGCATGGAAGAAGCCGGCATTATTCTGGGCTATCGAGCTGATGTGGATACGGCTAAAATCGGTATGGCGATGGCTGCTTTTATTCGGTTATCGACCACGGGTTCACAATATCCTAAAATTATCGCTTTGGCCCAGGACCTTCCGGAGGTTATGGAGTGCCATCACCTGACCGGCACCGACTCATTTATTATGAAAGTTATCGTTTCCTCTATTGCGCATTTGGAAACGCTGATTACGCGCTTATCGACCTATGGGCAGACAACAACGTCGATTGTTTTATCTTCGCCGGTGGTCAAGCGCGTTGTGACCAAAAGATTTGTTGAAGATGGTCGTGATGCCTCGGAAGGGCTTAACTATAGCTAGTGAACTGCGTTGTTTTTGCAAATCGCAAAGGCTACAGGTATAATTTCGTGTCAATTATTCAGTAAAAGAGGTCGTAAAAGATGCCAAAAAGAACATATCAACCCAAACGTCGTCGACGTGCCCGTGTCCATGGATTTCGCTCACGCATGTCCACCAGCAATGGGCGTCGCGTACTGAAAGCACGACGTGCTCGCGGTCGCTACTCACTGGCTGTACAGCGCCCGCATCCGAAGCGTACAAACTGGAATGCCGACTGATAGAGATGAACTTATTCAACAGGGACAGAGAACAAACGGGCTTGCTTCTGTTGAATAAGTTTTCTCGAACTCATGAAGCGAAAATATCGTCTGCGCCGTAATAGCGATTTTCAGCGCATACGGCAGGTTGGTAAATCTTATGCCAGCTCCCTATTGGTGCTGGCATTTCTACGGAATGAGTTAGACCACAGTCGTTTTGGTTTTGTGGTCAGCAAACGGTTAGGTAAAGCGGTTCAGCGTAACAAAATTAAACGCCGCATGCGCGAATCGGTGCGTTTAAAAATACCCCATATTAAGCCGGGATTTGATGTGGTTCTTATTGCTCGAATACCGTCGCGTGGGGCAACCTTCTCTGATATTTGTCGCTCTATAGACCGTTTATTGAAAACAGCGAATTTGTTGTTATAGTTTGGCTGGAATTTGGAAGTTGGTATGAAATATCTGGCCCTTGGATTGATTCGGTTTTATCAAAAATTCATTTCACCGTCTTTGCCTTCGGCGTGTCGGTTTCAGCCTACGTGTTCTCATTATGGCTATGAGGCCATCCAAAAATACGGAATTTTCAAGGGCGGCTGGATGACTATTAAGCGCATTGGTCGGTGCCACCCTTTTCATCCAGGTGGATACGATCCGGTTCCATAAATATTAATGTTTGGCCTATTTAAGAGGATATAGATATATTGCGCGCTAT
>JAGRBY010000307.1 GCA_020433835.1 Anaerolineae bacterium
TAGCTCGTACTAGTCAATGGGCTGAAGCCATTGTCGAATTAGAACGAGGCTACGCTCTTTATCGAGGCGACTTCTTGGCCGAGAATCGCTACAATGATTGGGCGATCAACATCCGGCGCGAAATCATCACCGAATTCCGCGATCTGCTCGTTCTTTTGGCCGATGCTTACGCGGCGCTGGGCCGCTACGAGGACGCTATCGGCCCGTGCGAGTTGGCCCTGCAAAAAGATCCGCTCCTAGAGAGCGCCTATCGCCGCTTGATGCGCTATCACGCCTGTAACCACGATAAAGGTCAGGCTCTCAAAGTCTACCGCGACTGTCTAACCCTATTCGAGGAACTGTTCGGCGAAAGTCCGACACCCGCCACCCGCCGTTTGTATGAGGCTATCGCCAACGATGAACCGTTGGATTGTGAGTCAAAGGAGTAACCTACGAGGTATTATAAACTAAAGCGGAGTGTATCATGAGGTTCGTGGTCCTAAAAATCGATCTCCGTTGAAATGAATAAGATGATCTGGCATTTCAGCCAGCCAAACCTCCGTTTCCCAAGCTATCTCCGACAGAAAGCCTCTAAAAGTAGCAAAGTCAAGAAAAGCACTGACATAAATGCGACCGACCGAACTTTGCTCAAGCATAGTTTCCAATTCTACATAGCGTTTGGGAGATACCGGGCCGTGCGAGGTAACGGCCTCGATCAAAAACAGCCAGTTTCGCTGTGAGTCATAAAGCAAAATGTCCGGCAGTTTATCGTGATTTGAAGTGGGAATGCCCAACTGCTCCAAACTTGGCTTATCGAAAATCAGCATCTTATTCTCCGTATCACCTAAATATAAAAGCGTCGCTCCCGGCGCAAATCGAGGCCCAAACTCTTCAATAATGGCGACTTGCAGTTCGTTGTGCCGGCCCGGTGATAAATGATATTCTTCCCCATTCGCCAGAGTTAATGGCACGCGATGATGTTGTCGGCGTTTCTGATAAAGTTCAAGAAGCGCTCCCTTATTTTCATTGAAAGCTTGCACAGATTGGGTCCAATTATCCGTTTGATAGGTACGAATCGTGGCTAAAGCCGCATCAGATAACGCATAATGAGTGCGGGGACTATTTGTCGGTAATCGAGGGTCGTCAGGGTTGCGCAGGACTAAACCAGCTTGTACAAATTGATGAATCACTTGACGGCGGACGGTTTCTCGCGTATTTTCAGCATAGTCGCGATCGTACAGGTCTTTCATTGCCAATAAAATGTCGTGGATCCGCACACTTTGGCGCTTGGCCTCCTCCCAAGGTGTACTTTCAGAAAGTTGAGCCATAACCAGCAAAGTCAACGCCGACATTTCGTTCTGCTGGTTCGCCGGCAATCCCAACGACTTCAATACATCCTGTGCTTCTTGAATTTTTCCCATAGTAAATCTTGTCTCCCTAATAGCCGGAAAGTCTTGTGGTACAAATCCTAAGTTACGTAATGTAGTGAATACGATAGGCTCTAGATTAGGCTCTTGATCGGTCGTATCAAACTTTAGTAACGCTTGCCCAATAGTTTGAATTACCTCTAAAGGAGGTAATGGCAAAGCCCGTATCTCTGTCGCATTGACTTGGGTATTGCCATTCGTGATGCGGAAATACCGGTCAATAAGCGCCGAATTAAGTAAAGCTGCCAAACCAACCACCTCCGGCCTACTAAGTTGCCCCCGTTTACGGTAAATATAGTTAAGATGATTCTCTAATCCAATTGTCCCATAGTGACTAAATTCATCCGTTAAAAAAGGAGCAGCAATAAGCCGACGAGGTTCTTCTTTGGCGCTAAATCTTCTAAGCAAAACATAATTTGACGTAGGTGTAGACAACAGTTTTCCTTCTTCGGAAAGATATAACCCTTGCGGTTTAGACCCATTGAGAGCAGGCCAATCAACCTTTTGCCGCTTAACATTGTGCATCCATAGTAAGGGAACAGCCTTCCCCAATTTGACGGCCTCCTTATCAGTTAGATTGGATCGAGAGCGAAAAGGAACCACCGGTCCGGTTGAGACGTTTAATCCCAATTGATTGAGCGATTCGGGCCAGCCGTCAATAATGTCGATGATTTGTTCATCCAGTTCCCCGACGGGTAACCTGAAAAATAGCGAACCATTCTTTTTACCCAGAAATTTTCCCAAAGAAACTTCACGATAGAGTAATGAATTCTCTAAATCAGCAGTTCCCTTGGACGTAGAAATATTAAAGTGACCTGTCGGTGTGGGGTAGGCTCGATCTGATTTTTTCTTTGCGAAAGAAATAATGATATTTTCTTGTAGTACGGCATCATCTTTGAATGCCGCTTCACGTGACTCAAAGAGATGTAGGGCATACGGGGCAGTCTTCTCTATGAGTTCCTGGCGTAATGCCGAAAAATAAGCGCCCGAACAAAAACTGCGAGGTACGATAAAACAGGCTTTCCCTTGAGGCGCAAGTTTGGTAGCGCTTAAAGCTAAGAACAAGGTATAAATATTGGTATGCCCTTTTATTTGACCTGTTGCTACTTCCGCACGTCGATCTTTGCTGTTAAGTTTAAAGTATGGTGGATTAGAGATAATGTAATCATACAAAGTCTGTGCCCCTGGAGGGGTTGGCCCTTCGGCTAAAAGCAAATGAGGTTGGTAGGCAGGCACGTTATCAAGAATAAAATCACTATTTTGAATGCAGCTATGAACAATAACGCCATATTTCGCCGAGCGCTCTTGAGCTAAGGTTACGACTTTTTTTGCAGCCTGACATAGCTCATCATCTGTTTCATAGCCGTCAAGCCAAATTTCGCAAGATTGATTCCTGGCTACAATCTGCTCCAGAAGAGCACAAACCAGCACGCCAGAACCAATAGCCGGATCCAATACTCGGCTACTTGAGTTTACCTCTCCAAGGTGTTTGGCCATAAACCGAGCTACAGGTATAGGTGTAAGAAATTGCCCTTGTATTTTTCGCTGTTTATCAGAACGTTGCGATAAAATATTTTGCCCCAACTCAAGGCTGTAGCTTAATAAATCTGAGAATAAATATGCCATAACACGCTTCGTCAAATTCCTGCTTTGTCAATCCCTCAACGATCGCTATACTCAATACGCTTGAGTATTTATGTGAGTATACTAATTCCCAGGTGAATTGTAAACCGTGACTCAACCCACCCTACGTTGGGGACTTATTCTAATCCCGATATTCATACTGGCTGCGCTCGCTGCCGGTTACTTTGGTTGGCAGCTACGCCGCAGCCAACCGCCGCAGCCTGCCAACTTTCTGGCCGCAGACAAAGGCTACGGCGTCACCATCGATCTCACCCAATATGATGCCGACAGCCTCAACCAGACCCTCGAAGCGATGCAGACCAGCGGCCTAACCTGGCTGCGCCAACCCATCTCCTGGGCCGAAATCGAACCGCAGCCAGGCCAATTCAACTGGCAGTCCATCGATCGCGTCATCGACTCTATCCAACTAACCAACCCACTATCCAACCAACCCACTACCCAACCAACCAGCCAGCCAACTACCCAACTACCCAACCCACCACCCACCTTCCACCTCATCGCCGTCCTGCAAGATACCCCCGCCTGGGCCAGAGCCGCCGACACCACCCGCTCAACGCCTCCGGCTGAATACAGCGACTTCGGCAACTTTGCCCGCGCTTTCGCCACCCGCTATGGCGACCGCATCGACCATTACCAAATCTGGCACCAGCCCAATCTCAGCGATTTCTGGGGCGATACCTTTGTCGATGCCGCCGCCTACGCCGATTTACTGCGCGAAGCCACCCTCAATATTCGAGACACCGATCCTGATGCCATTATCTTAACCGCTGCCCTGGCCGCGACCTCCGAAGATGGGCCGCTCAACCTCAATGAGCTTACCTATCTCGATCACCTTTACCAGGCCAAAGCCAACCGCTGGTTCGATGTTGTGGCGATCCAACCCTTCGGCCTGTGGACCAAACCGCTCGATGCACCAGCACCCGATCAGCTCAATTTTCGCCGCGCCGAACTGATTCGCCAGGTTATGCTCAATCACGGCGACATCGACACGCCGCTGTGGGCTACCGGCTTCGGCTGGGTTGCGCTACCGGCCGATTGGGCAGGCCAGCCTTCGCCGTGGAGTTACGATCAAGCCTCGGTGCAAGCGCCGCGCACCGCTATGGCCATCGATCACGCCCGGCAGCACTGGCCCTGGCTCGGCCCGATGCTGGCCGCCCGCTGGGACACCACCGGCCTGGCCTCCGACGATCCCGCACGCGGTTTTGCCCTAACGGAATCACCCGAAATTTTGAGTGTTATAGAAGCCGCGGCTCAACAAACTGCGGCAACTCCGGGCCGCTATCCGGCCACACATTCGAGCGGTCACCCTAGCCCCGGCTGGCGCTTCGCCACCACGCTAGCCGACATCCCGACCGAAGCACCCCGTACGTTGACCATTCCCTTCGAAGGTACGTGCCTGGACTTGACCGTCAATCGCGGCGATTTTCGCGGCCACGTATGGGTCACCATCGACGGCCAGCCGGCCAATGCATTGCCCCAAGATGGGCAAGGCCGCAGCTATCTCATCCTGAGCGATCCGCTTTACGAGCAGGCGACCATCACGCTGGCCCGTTACCTGCCCCAAGGCCCCCACCAGGCTATCATCGAAGCGGAGGGCGGTTGGGAGCAGTGGGCTATCGCCGGATGGTCGGTGGCTAGCGAAATCGACACGCGTTTGTGGCAAAACGGCTTGATTGTCGCCGCCCTCTTCGCCGCTGCGAGTGGGGCAGGGCTTCTTTGGCTGTTTTTGAGCGCACCGACCACCATCGCCAAACAGCTATGGGCCTGGAGTGAAATCGTCATTGCGCTCTACGCCATCCTCGGTGAACGCGGACACCTTATCGTGACCTTTGGGCTGGCTGTAATCATCTTCCTGATGCAAGGACTTATCGCCTTGGCATTACTGCCGCTTCTAGCTCTGCTCATTATTCTGCGGCCCGATCTCGGCCTGGCTCTCGTTACCCTGGCTTTTTTCCTGTTCGAAATCCCGCTCCGGCTGCCTATCGGAGCATTCTCGCCTGTGGAACTTACGCTGGCGTTGACGGTATTGGGCTGTGTGGTACGGCTTCTACTTATCCTTGCCCGATCACACTTCACTTCAAAATCAGAGTTTGAGCAAGAAAAGGCTAAGGCTGAGGCGAAGGCTAAGTCTATCCATCAATCACCCCATCTCCAGTCTCCAGTCTCCAGTCTCCAATCTCTAATCTCCAATCTCCAATCTCCCACCCTCACCGACATCCTCGCCCTCGCTCTTGTCATACTCGCCTTTCTGGCGACGCTGGCCGCCGATAATTTTGCCGTCAGCTTGCGCGAGTGGCGTGTCGTCGTCGTCGAGTCGGTTATTTTTTACGTTTTGGTGCGCTTGGGTCTCGATTTCGGCCCTAACGCGACCCTGAAACGTTGGGTCTGGCGCTTGGTCGATGTCTTTGTCATGGGGGCAACACTGCAAGCGGTATCGGCGATCTATTTTTACTTCTTTACTAATCAGACTATCGATGCCGAAGGGGTGCGACGCGCGCTGGGGCTGGTCGGTGGGTCGCCGAATAATTTGGCCCTCATTTTAGATCGGGCCTGGCCGGTGCTGCTGGCTGTGGCGATGCTGTCACCGGCTTCGCTGCGACGCTGGCTGTACGGCGTAGCTTTGCTGCCGGTTAGTTTGGCGCTGTACTTAACTTTTTCCAAAGGAGCATTATTTGTAGGCTTGCCGTTAGGTCTTGTGACGATGACCTTGCTCTACGGGTTGCGGTATCGAGGTCGGGCCTGGTGGCGGGTGCTTGTAGCGATGACGGCGGCGTTTGGTGTTTTCGCGCTGGCGCTCATCCCCTTCAGCCAAACCGAACGCTTTCGCACCGCATTCGATTTCAGTGACGGTAGCACCGGCTTCTTCCGCCTCAAGCTGTGGCAATCGTCGTGGGCGATGCTGCAAGACCATTGGTTGATCGGCATCGGCCTGGATAATTTTTTGTACCAATATCGCACGCGCTATATTTTGCCGGAAGCCTGGCAAGAGCCGGACCTCAATCATCCGCACAATATTATTTTAGATTTCGGTACGCGGCTGGGCCTTGGAGGCATTGTTGTGCTGTTTGGCCTACAATTTGCTTTCTGGCGCAACAGTTGGCGACTTTTCAAACGGGAGTCCGATGCTCTTATACTTGGTTTTATGGGCAGTATGGTTGTCTTTCTCGGTCACGGGTTGGTCGATCTTTCCTATTTTTTAGTCGATCTCGCCTTTGCCTTCTTTCTCATCATCGGCATCACTCAGAGATTAGCCGATCAAATGGAGGCAGAGCAATAAGCCGATTTCCAATCAAGTCAGGACTTACGCAGAGGGTGGTAGAACAATTTGCTAAATTGTTCCGAATCGTGGGCATATACGTGGTGCAAATTGGCAATTTACGCTACAAAATCGGGTATTTGCGTAAGTTCTGCAAGTCCTTTGTTCCCTCTGGCCTCATCATTGAACACCATGCTTAAATCTTTGCGTTTTCAGCCCGCTATTCTCATATTGCTGCTAGTCATTCTTAGCACATCAATTGTCTCAGCAGCATATTTCTTGAACGCGTTATCGGCTACCACGCCGCCCCAGGCCGGACATCTAGCCGCCGATAAAGGCTATGGCGTGACCATCGATCTAACATCGTATGACGATGAAACGTTGGACCAAACCCTGGAGGCGCTTCACACCAGCGGCCTCACCTGGCTGCGACAACCCATTCGCTGGGCCGAAATCGAGCCGGAGCCGGGCCAATACCGTTGGCAGTCACTCGACCGCATCACCCAAGCACTCGCTGACATCAACCAACAAACCAGCCAACCAACTAACCAACCACCCCTAAAACTCATCGCCGTCCTTCACACCGCTCCCCGCTGGGCACGCGAGCCACATACCATCTCGACTGCGCCACCCATGGCGCTAAGTGACTTTGGCGATTTTGCCGCCGCCTTCGCTGCTCGATATGGGTCTCAGATAGCCGTTTATCAAATTTGGGACGAGCCGAACCTAAGCGCCAACTGGGGCCACACTTTTGTCGATGCTCCGGCCTACGGCGCACTTTTGCGGGAAGCGGCGCTGCGTATTCGAGCCGTCGACTCAGACGCGGTTATCATGGCTGCGGCGCTCGCGCCGACGCTGGAAAATGGGCCGCTTAACCTCAACGAAATTGATTATCTCGATCAGCTTTATCAAGTCAACGCCGACCGTTGGTTCGATATTGTGGCGGCGCAGCCCTACGGCTTCGATCGAGAACCATCTGACGCGGCGACGTCCAATGTTCTCAACTTCCGGCGTATCGAGCTGCTGCGCCAGATGATGCTCCGGCACGGCGATGTCGATACACCGATCTGGGCCACCGCGTTCGGTTGGAATGCGCTGCCCGCCGATTGGGCCGGCCCAAAATCACCCTGGAAAACTGCCCCCCCCGATCGCCAGGCGCGGCGCACGACTGAAGCCATCGATCTTGCTCGGCAGAATTGGCCCTGGCTTGGCCCGATGCTATCGATTCGCTGGGACAGCACAAATCTCGAAGGTAACGACCCGGCCCATGGTTTTTCCTTGCGTGACACCCCGCCTGTACTGGCGGCCTTGCAAATCGCAGCCACCGGCCCGACTATTGCGACGCCGGGAACCTATCCCGCCGATCACCCCAGCGGCCACTATAGCCCCGGCTGGCGCTGGGCGACGCAGCAAACTGACATACCGCGTAACCAACCCCGAACACTCACGATTGAATTTGAAGGAAAGCAGCTTGATTTAGCCGTTAATCGCGGCGATTTTCGCGGCTATCTGTGGGTAACTATCGACGGCCGACCGGCCAACGCACTGCCGCACGGCAACCAGGGACGGAGCTACGTGGTGCTCTACGATCCGCTAAGAGAACCGGCTACCATAACGCTGGCCCACAATTTGCCGAATGCGTTCCATCGGGCAGAAATTACGGCTGAGGGGGGCTGGGGGCAATGGGCCATCGCCGGGTGGTCGGTTTCAAATCGGCATGATCCTACGCTGGCGCGTATAGGAATGCTCACAGCAGGTATATTTATCGTGCTTAGCGGAGCAGCTTTGGGCAAAATGGCTCGACGCGATTTTGGCACGTGGAGCCGGTTTCTCCGCCTTGGGGCGGCCAGGTTGGCTGCGTTTAGCGATCACCTTGATGAGCGGCTTTTGTTTGCCTTCACGGCGGTTTTGGCTATCGGGCTTTATTTCGGTTTCGGCCGGATCATTTTGCTGCTTCTCCTTACCCCTTGCCTCTTGCTTCGCCCCGATTTTGGCCTGATACTCATTACTTTCGGTCTTTCGTTTCTGCCTAATACAAAAGGTGTGTCAATGTTCGATGTCCCGCTTTTGGAGGCTGTGCTGGCCTTGAGTGCGCTGGGGGTGCTAAGGCAGCTTGTCAGCCATCAGCCGTCAGCGGTCAGCGGTCAGCG
>JAGRBY010000308.1 GCA_020433835.1 Anaerolineae bacterium
AACATCGTGCGTAAGTCGTCGATATCTTCCCAATGGGTGATGGCCGGTTGGTTATGAAGCAAACCGGCTTTGGCTAAAAGAAAGGCTCCGGTACACACGGATGCCGTGACTTCGGTTGTCTGGGCCACGGTGGCGATCCAGTCTATCACCGGCTTGCGCTCTAATTCGGCGGTGACAACGCCGCCGGGGATGATAAGCATATCAAGCGGGGGATGATCGGTTAAAGCATAATGAGGCTGCACCAGTAAGTTGCCGCGAGCCGCCACAGTACGCTGTTCGTCGGCGATAGTGAACACCTTGAAGGCCTCGACTGCCTGAGAATCTAACCGAGATTTTACCCTGGCGGCTGTCGAAAAGACCTCAAAGGGACCGGCAAAATCAAGAACTTCTACCTCGTCAAACAGATAGATGCCAACAGTAAGCGTCATCCCCAGCTCCTTTCATTTACTAAACCACTAAATTTCGCAATGACAGGATAAAGCCCAGATGCAGCCCTTCGTGAAAATTATTAAAGGCGATAGCATCCTCTAGCGTTTCCAGATAAATGCCGGTGCTGGTGGTAAAAGAGTTGAAATTACCGAAACGGCCGGCTTGATAGTCGTCTAAAAGTTTTTTCGGTAGTTCATGAAGAAGGGCTATGATTGAATCTAAATCCGGCTCTGCCTGCCATTCCGTCGGTGAAGTTCCGGTTTTGAACATGGCGATCTGCTGCTGGCTGACGGCCATTTCAAGACCGCATAATCGATAATGAAGCAACTGCTGCACAACCACAATATGGCCCAGATTCCAGGCAATATTGTTATCAAAGCCGGATGGGATAGACAGCATTTGCTGAGGCGAGAGGTCGCTCACAGCTTCCTCGATGAGGTGTCTTGTTTTAATAAGGCTATGGATTGAAACCATCGTTTAACCTTTACCTTTCTTGATAGCTCGAATAATTAAAAACCATGGATGGGTATTAAAGCGTGCGGCTTGTTTTGGATCCGCTTGCCAATGATCTTGGGTTGGCTGCGGCTCCAGCAGACGCTCGATAACGAAGCCGGCGGCCTGCAAATCGTGGCTCATAAGCGTCAGTGGCCTCCGGTAAAATTGAACCTTGCCTACGTTGGCCCACTCGTCATCCAGCAAATCCACAGCAAAATAATCTTCTCTTTCGAAGATCTTCCAATCCATAAAAGGGTGGTGCGTAGAAAAAACCAGCTTGCCGGTGGGCTTTAGAACGCGATAAAACTCGCGCAGGGTCGGCTGCCAATCTTTGAGATAATGCATTACCAGTGAGGCAACGATTAAATCGAATGTGCCGTCGTCGGCAAAATCCAGCGGTTCGACCAGATTGGCTTGCAGTACCGTAGCGCGGTTACCTACACGTGCCTGGGTAAGCGCCACAAATTCGGCATTCATATCAAAAGATGTCACGACTGCGCCTTGCTGGGTTAGATATTCGGCGTACCAGCCAGAACCGCAGCCCGCATCCAGTACCGCAGCCTTTGCTAACGGCGGTAGCAGCGAAAGCACGGCCGGCCGTTCATAGTAAGCATTCGCCGGTTGCCTATCAACAATTTGCGCGTATTTGCCGGCGATAGATTGATAACTGGCTCCGGTGTGTTGAGTCATTCTCTTTCTGCCTTTCAGCGTAAGCGATAGTGCTAAAAATATTTATTCCATGGGTGGTAATCCGAGTGGGACGAAAAGATGGGGATGGATGTTGTGGGCTGACCCTATTGTAATCGCATTGAACCTTGGTTGACAAGTAACGATGGTTTTTTCAAAAAGATAGGCATACGTAGTTCAAAAGGGGACAGTCACCTGACTGTTGCGTAAGTTCTAACACATAAAGTACCTTCGGGTAAAAAAAGAAAGTACCTTTGCCTCTAGTAATTTACCCCGGCTTGCTTTATGCTAGCAAGGGTTGCGCTCTCTAAAACCAAGGTAGACCCCATAGCTACCAGGGTAGAGACGCTATCAAACGGGGGTAAAACCTATATACACCGGGGTAAGCATTATAAATACCACGATAGAACCCCTATATACCAGGGTAGAGACGCTATCAAACGGGGGTAAAACCTATATACACCAGGGTAGACCTCATAAATACCAGGGTAGACCTCTTTTATACCTGGTTTAAATCAATTCCACCTTCCATTTCTTCTTCTTTCAGAAAGGACATCTCTCTATGACCACCCGTAAGAATCAATCCATTGACAAACGGATGTTTGACGCCCAGCTTATGATTAACAACTCTCTAAGTGAACCGAATATTCTAACTGCGCTTAGTCAATTTGGCTATGATCATAACAAGCTACAGGAAGGGAAACAGTTATTTGAGGAGGTACAGGCTTTAGGCGATACTCAGTTGGTTGAATATGGCAGCCAGCGTGCCGCCACCGATGATCTGAAGCAGACCTGGACCACAGCCCGAAAGGCTTATATCCGAACCTTGAAAGTTGCCCGAATTGCGTTTGATGGTAATAAGGAGGCCGAAACGGCACTGCTAATGCGAGGAAGGCGCAAGCAAACGCTCGGCGGCTGGATGGAACAGGCCACTACTTTTTACACCAACCTATTAAACAGCGCCAATCTTACCCAACAAATGAGACGATATGGCTACAATACCGACAAACTCGCGGCGGAAGCCGATTTGATTTGGGCGGTCGTTAAGGCCCACGCTGCTCAACAACAAAGCAAAGGTATCGCCCGCCAGGCAACGAACCGTCGCAATGCCAAAATGACCGAGTTAGAAGCATGGCTGTCTGATTTCCGCGCCATCGTCCGCATTGCTCTGGAGGATTGCCCCACGCGCTTAAAGCAGTTGGGCCTGTAAACAAGACATACATTCGTGGTTTGATGTCAGGGGCGCTAAAGGGGTAAATTCGATGCTGACTGAAGTCAAAACGTGGTAACCATTCTTTCGGCTGTACCCTGCGTCACGATCTTCAACAAGTTTAGGAGAGCCTCAGAAGATTAGAGCCATATGCGGAGCCGTTAAAACAGTGGTGCTCCGCATATGGAGATGCTTCGAGATATGGCTAATCTTTAAGCCGTATATTAGACGAGGGACTTATGTTCGATAAGCGACCGGATTTTCTTTGGCGTAGTTGTATGATTGCATAGCCGCCAAAACATGGCAGACCCAACCTAAACAGCCACCCGTGCCCAACCAAAAGCCGGGAGTAATAATCAGCCAGAAGATAGCCCATAAATAGCGTCCATTGTAGATTTGGCCCATACCGGGCAAAATAAAGCTTAAAATCGCTGCGGTTCCAGGGTTTCGCATAATGTATTCTCCTTTCTTTTACATCCTTTACGTAAAACGGTCTTAGAAGTTTCACGATTGAGAGCGTGTAAGAGGTTATGCCTTGCCCGTTACCTCATCCAATTTGTCTTGCGTCCCAATTACCATCAAAATGTCATTGCTTTCTATATGGGAATCGCCGCGCGGTGTAAATCGATAGCGGCGCTGTCGCTCAACAAATTCGTCATCTTCCTCATAAACATTATCCTCAGCATGCTCAAGTGATTTGATGGCTACAACCAATAAACCGGTATAGCGCCCAATATCTTTAATTGTCAGTTTATGGGCGTCTTCACCGTCAAGCCGGCTGGCCTTTATCAGTTCAACCAGTTCCGGCGTTTTTATATCATTGAGGGAAAGTTCGGTGAAACGGAGTGTTTTTGATTTATCAGAGACATGGGTCATTTGGTCGAGAAAGCGGACAACGCTGGGCCGAATCATCTCTGAAGCAGCGCGTAATCCGCCAATAGCATTGGTCGAGACAACTCTGTCGGCTCCGGCTTTTTCCATTTTGCTCCGATTCAACCGTTCCTCATCGACCCGGCTTACAATACGGATTTTAGGATTGAGAGATCGGGCTGAAAGGATAATAAAAAGATTGTCTTTATCATCACTCAACGAGGCAATCAACCCCTGCGCCCGTTTGACACCGGCCTGCTCTAAAATTTCATCTTCAGCGGCGTCGCCTTGCACGAAAAAGATAGTACCATCTGCTCCTGACAATTTATCCCTGAGGTGGTTGATAACCTCGGCGCTGTATTCAACCACTACCACCGGAATACGCCGATAGTAGAACTCTTCAGCAATATGGAAGCCGGTTCGGCCCGCGCCGCATAAAATATAATGCCCCTTTAACTCTTTAATAGCATCGGTCATATATCAAAGCGCCTTTGTAATAAGGTCAAGCATTCCTGATGAGGAATTGCTTTTAGCCTAACAGTTTTGACGTCCAGATTTCAAATATATTTTGTGATAAAACTTCGTGATTGATTTTAACTTGTTGTTCCGGGGTACTAATAACAATAAGAATGTCACCGCGTTGAAGTTTCGTGGATCCGCGTGGGGAGTAAATATAGCGATCCTCGCCCTTGGCACGCTGGCAGCGTTCGATAGCAACCACCATCAATTCAGAATGTTGGCCGATGTCGTAAATATGCAATTTGCCGGCATCAAGCAGTTCAACCAGTGAGGGAGCCTTAATTTCATTGACATGCAGTTCCTCTAAACGTAGCGTTTGGCCGGTTTGGCGTTCGGCCCGCAGCATTTCATCCAAAAGCGTAACAACTTCTGAATTGAGCATCTCGGCCACCATGCGCCGGCCGCTCACTTCTTCCGGCGAGATAACCACGTTGGCTCCGGCTTTAATCATCTTTCGGCGGTTTTTCTCCTGGCTTACCCGAGAAATAATATGCAGTTTTGAACTAATATGTCGAGCACTGAGCACGATGAAAACATTATTTTTGTCTTCACTCAAAGCCGCAACTAACCCTTTGGCGCGTTCAACGCCGGCCAGCAGCAGTGCTTCATCCTGGGTGGCATCACCCTGTACGTAGGGAATATCCATTTCCCGCAGTAACTCCTCCAATATGATCGACGATTGCTCGATAACAACAAATGGAATTTGGGTTTTGTACAGTTCCAGGGCAATTTGTTTACCCATTCGTCCGCTGCCGCACACGATATAATGATCTTTCAAGCGGACAATTTGCTTATCGACTCGTTTCCCCTGAATAAAGCGATGAAAGTTGCCTTCGATAACAAACGACGCTACAGACGTAACCGCATAACCACCTATCCCGATAGCGAATAGACTTAAGACAATTGTGAAAAGACGCCCTTCCATGCTGGACGGACTGAAATCCCCATAGCCGATAGTTGTCATGGTAATGATGGTTGCGTAAAAGGCCTCGGCTAGAGACCATTCCTCCAGACGATTATAACCAACGGTTCCAATAATGGCTACGATGATAAACAGAATAAAAGCCCGCATTACCCGCAGTTGGGTTAGCATAGAGGTCGGCACTTTGCTGAAAACAAAGATCAGCACAACCGAACTGGTGAAGATAGCATAAATGGAGACCACCGTTGGGCTGAAAAGGATTTCATCAGGAATAAAAAAGTAACTAACAACCAGACAACCCATTAAGCAGACGGTAACACCTATACTCCAGCGAATAATAGGCCAATAAGGAACAGACTGCTCGAAAACGTTTAGGCTTTGAACCTGATCATGCATAATCGATAACAAGCGGGTACGAACAATAGCAGCATAGATGTGCCAAGCCGATAACCCAAAAGCCAGTGCTTCGCCCACATAATTGTATAAAAATGTCGAAACGTGGGTTGACGGGAGAGGATTCTCCATAAATATCCAGCCGAAAATGGCTCCAAACGCAAAAACAAGCCACTCGCGGCGACGGTTGAGAGAGTAGGCTTCTGTTTCTAACCGTTTAAACCGGTCGTTGTAAGATACCAAAGACCGATAGGTGTCGATAGCTTGTGTCATTAACCGGCGGATAATAGGTTGAATAAGTAAAAAATAAACGGTAATAACGGGGAAGATAAGAACGTGCCACCACAGGTGAAAATCAGCGGCGAAACCATCGAGATAGGACAGGCCGACAAACCCCATATAGAGCGCCAGCCCGACGGCAATACTGGCCAGTGGCCAGGAGGGGATGGGGATTAACTTTAACAATGCCTCGGGTAGGGTAGGGGGATCGACCGGCGTCATCTCAAGGTACAAATGGAGTTGATGTTTAACCGATCGGATAAAACTTCTGGGGCGGTTGTCGAGAAGATCGCCCGAAAATCCAGTCTTATTTGTGGCCGGGTTGGTTGTCATTCCTCCGCTCCAAATTGGTAGCTCTCTTGGTTAATTGTACACAGATGGATAGCTTAGACGCACAGGAGGCCACATTGCCTTTTTGTCTTTGCTGAACATGCTTGGATAAAGCCTATAGGCATTATACCTGATTGTAAAAGAGATTGCATAGAAGTGTGCGCATTTTCCTAAAAAAAGGCTGCACTGTAAAGATAGTGCAGCCTTTTGAGGCATCGCCAGCACCGGCCTGTGTTAATAGACCGTTTAAACGTGAATCTTTTCCAGTTCGTTAATCATCCCTTCAACAAATTTGAAACCGCCGCGCCAGAAATTGGGATCGGCCATATCAATGCCAACTTCGCTCAGGATATGGTTGGGGCTGGCCGAGCCACCGTAAGCCAATATTTTCAGTAAGGCCGGTTTAAATGCATCGCCTTGGTTTTTGTATTGTTGATAAAGGGATAGCGACAGCAGCTGACCAAAGCTATAAGCGTAGCAATAAAACGGGGTATGGTAGATGTGCGGAATAACGATCCATTCATATTGAAAATCTTCGCTAACATCGAGCGCATCACCAAACTGCTGTTTAAGGTTATTCAGATAGAGTTGATTAAGTTGATCGGTTGTGCTGCCTTCCGCAATCATACGATGGGCATCGCGTTCGAACATTACAAAGTAGGCCTGGCGCAAGACCGTAGCGTAGGCATCGTCGATGGCTTCAACCAGTAAATCGCGTCGTATTTCCGGATTGCTTTCTTCTGCCAGCAGACGGTCGGTTAGGAGCATCTCTGAGAAAACCGAGGCGGTTTCGGCTAAGGGCAGCGCTGAGTGAAAGGTCAAAACGGAATGGTCAGAGGCCAGCATGGCGTGGATAGCATGGCCAAGTTCGTGGGCCAGGGTGGCAACCTCTCGCGGTTCGCCGGTATAGTTGATCAGTACCCAGGGAGTTATCCCCGGCAGAATACCCGCGCAAAACGCTCCACCGCGTTTGCGGGGACGCACCTCAGAGTCAATATGATTATCGTCGAAGACCCGTCGGGCGTGATCGGCTACCAGCGGTGAGAAATTATGCAAACTCTCTAACACTAAATCGACAGCATCGCCATAAGCAATTTTTTTGCCGGAACTTTGATTAAGCGGGGCGTAGAGATCATAGCGACGCAGTTTTCCATTGGGACTGTTAAGCCAACCCGCTTTTAGCTGAAAGTAACGTTGAAAAATGGGACCCTGCTCGGCGCAGACATCGAGCAACGTGTCAACCACCGAGTCGGGGATATCGTTGACCAGGTTACGCACGGAGATTGGCGACTCAATGCCGCGCAGCTTTATATTCTCGCTGGCCCAATCTCTAACCGTGTGAATATAAATTTGCGATAATGTGCTGGCTTCTTGGCTATAAACACGATATAGCTCTTCATAAGCTCCCTGGCGCAGATCCGGATTGGGGTCGCGTACGTACGTCATCAATTCGCCACGCGTTAATTCTTTTGGTTCACCGTCAACAGTAAGGTTGAAGGTGAATTTGTTGGTGATCATGTCATACAAGGTTGTTAAAGCATTAACCCCGTTAACATCTTTAATGTTGATGATTTTCTCTTCGGCTTCAGAGAGCGTGTAATCCTTAAACAGACGATCTTGCTCAAAACTATAGCGAGCGTCGCCGGCGTAATCGAGTAAACGCTGCGCGGCATCATCATCCAGGCTGCGCCACCACAATCTAAAGAAAAGAATACGATTGCCGGCCTCGGTAAGAAGCTGCTCCATACGACCCATCATCGCCAGGGCATCTTGATTTTGAGTGTCTTCAGTAAACCATAGCTGGCCGTAGCTGCCCAGTCGACTCATCAGTTCGTTGAATTGCTCGATGAGTTGAAGTGCCTTGGCAAAATCCTCGCCGCTCATATCAGGCGATAATTGTGGCCGTAGGGCTTCAATGGCTTCAGCTTTCTCTTCGATGGCTTGGACGGCTTGCTCAATTGCCGGACTGTCCGAAGCGGGAAAAAGGGCTTCTAAGGTCCAGCGTGTTTGTGGGTAATGTCCATTTGTTGTCATTTATAAAACCTCCGGCTTAGAAAATCGCTCTCCGCTGTTATCTATTCAGGCGATGATCCAAATAAGTTTCGTATAGTGTAATGGTCTTAAAAATTTTGTACTGCTACAAAGTTACTACCTTTAGTTGAGCCGAAATTTTCCCCAAATAGTTTATAAGAGTCAAATCTCTGGTGCCGGTAGCACAACATTAAACCGTGGAGCGAGGTAAAGAACCCAGGTTTTTGCCACAATTGTAAGCATGTTGCCCAATTG
>JAGRBY010000309.1 GCA_020433835.1 Anaerolineae bacterium
CCGTTATCGAAGTTGCAAAGCTTTCGGATGAACAATTAGAGATATTACACGACTCCGAAAAAGGTAGCCAAACCGAGGTTGAATATCGCCTTGCTTGGGCCAGAACCTATCTGAAAAAGTATGGTGTATTAGAAAATTCTAGCAGGGGCGTTTGGGCACTAACGCCTAAAGGTCGGCAACTTGATCAAGTTAATCCTCGTGGGGTTAGGCGATTCGTCCAAAATCAAAGAAAGAAAGTTAAACCAACTGTAATCGAAGAAGATGAGTTGGTAAATGAGACTGACGCAGAAATTTCCTGGCGTGATGAATTATTAACAACATTACTCAAAATGGAGCCATCTGCATTTGAGCGATTAGTACAAAGATTGTTGCGGGAATCAGGTTTTATACAAGTTGAAGTCACAGGCAAAAGCGGAGACGGTGGTATTGATGGTAAGGGAATTATGCGGTTGGGCGGGTTGCTCAGTTTCCATGTTATCTTTCAGTGTAAGCGCTATCAAGGTTCCGTTTCCGTTAGTCAAGTTCGCGACTTTCGAGGGGCAATGGTCGGTCGAGCGGATAAAGGATTATTAATTACTACAGGTAATTTTACCAAAGATGCCGTTCGAGAAGCGACACGAGACGGTGCCCCGGCGATTGATTTAATTGATGGTGATTTGTTGTTGGATAAGTTGAAAGAATTAGGGTTGGGTATAAGAACCGAAAGAATTGAAGTGGAGAAAATAACCGTAGATGAAGAGTGGCTGTTGAGTATATAAATTGTTTGGTCTCGAAGGATAGCTGATCGCGATACAAAATGTAAACTTATTTGATTTTTATGACATTACCGTTATCCTTACTTCAAAAGTTATCTGCTCTATATTCCTAATTCTTGGTCAATGTGCTTATGACAGTTCAATTTGAATGGGATAGCAATAAAGCCACCATCAATCAACAAAAACATCATGTTAGTTTTGAGGAAGCCGCAACTGTTTTTAGCGATCCCGCTGGCCGTTATATTTGATGATCAAGATCATTCAACTGAAGAAATACGAGAAATTATTATTGGTCATTCAGCTAACAATCGTCTATTGCTGGTCAGTTTTACGGAACGAGATGAAGCCATCCGTATTATTAGTGCTCGTCAAGCAACCCGTATAGAACGTAAGGATTATGAGGAAAATGTCCACAACTGAAAAAAAACTGTCAGATGAGAATGAAATAGATGCGCTGGAAACAGAGTATCATTTCGATTATACAAAAGCTCGTGCAAACCGTTTTGCGGCTAGAATGGAACGAGAAAGTATAATCGTAGTCCTAGACCCGGATGTAGCCGAAGTGTTTAGAAATCCGGAGGCGGTGAATAAGGTTCTACGCGCCTTGATCGCCACAATGCCGACGATAAAAGAATGATTTCGGCGAGATACTCTGCAAAATGAAGCCTTTCCTCAAAAGGATAATAGTGAGCTTTGCCTTTTGACAAAAAGTTTTTGTTCGAATGTCATTTTTGGCGCAAAATAGTGGATAAAACCTGCCTGGTCTATGATTATACCAATGCCAAAAATGCCCACCATCATCCTCAACCAATCGCAAGTCAAACAACTGCTCAATCCGGTCGACGTCTTGGACCAACTGCGTGACGCCTTCCAAGCCTACTCCCGCGAGCGCACCATCCCGGCCGGACGATTTCCCGTTCAACTGCCGGGGCCGGGCAGCGGGATGCTTCTGGCTCCCGGTTTGGTGACCGGTATCCCCGCTTACAGCGTCAAAGTCCACGCCAAATTTCCCGACCAAAAGCCGGCCATTCGCGGCGTGCTGCTGCTGCACAATTTGGCTACCGGCGAACTGCTGGCGATTATGGACTCCGCCTACATCACCGCCGTCCGAACCGGCCTGGCCGCCGCCTTAGCCACCGATGTTCTGGCTCGACATGAGGCGGAAACCATCGCCATTATCGGGGCCGGAGTGCAGGGACAGTATCAACTGCGCTATCTGTCGCTGCTGCGAGAGTTGCAGCACGTAACGGTCTTCGATACATCGGCGCAGAATGCGGCCACCTTTCAAGACAGTATGTCAACAGAGTTGGAGCTGCCTATCACCACCTGTGCCGATGTTGGCGAAGCAGTGCGAGACGCCGATATTATTTTGACCGCAACGTGGGCTACGGAACCCTTCTTGACGCTGGATATGCTTAAACCTGGCGTCCACATCACCACTTTGGGAGCCGACCAGCCCGGTAAGTGTGAAATTAGTCGGGAGGTTATTGAGGCCGCTTTGTTTGTCTGTGATGATCGCGACTTAACGGTGCAGATGGGCGTGTTAGCCGGATTGGGACTTGATGCGAATGCCATCGATGCCGAGCTTGGCGATGTCTTGGCCCACGTTCATCCGGGGCGAACGCAAGACTCGCAGATAACGGTGTATGGCAGCGTCGGGCTGGCCTTTCAAGATTTGGTCACCGGCTGGCACATCTATCAAGCCGCCCGTCAGGCCCACATGGGCTTGGATGTGGATTTCTTAGATGCTGTTTGAAAAGTCAGCGTTTACAGAGTTGTCCACAGATTTACACAGATATTCATTGATTTTTATCACACCTTTGCTATTATCTGTGATAATCTGTGTCCATCTGTGGACCATTTAAAGCTTTTCTTAGCTTAAATTTCAGGACGAAGGCATGAAAATTGAGCACGTGGCCGTCTGGGCCAACGATATCGAGCAGCTTAAAGCGTTTTATGAAACCTACTTCGAGGCCCAGGCGAATGCCAAATACACCAACGAGCGCAATCGGTATCAATCCTACTTTTTGACGTTTTCCTCCGGTGCGCGGTTGGAGCTGATGCAGCGCCCGGATATCGAGACACTACAGCGAGAAAATCCCGCACAAGAGTTTATGGGCTATGCCCACCTGGCGATGTCAGTCGGCTCCGAAGCGGCAGTCGATGCACTCACCCGGCGGTTAGTGAGCGACGGCTACCAGCGCCTCAGCGGCCCGCGCCGCACGGGTGATGGTTACTACGAAAGTGTGGTGCTGGACCCGGAAGGCAATCGCATCGAGATAACGGTTTAAAGGCGTGGCTTTTTAGCGCTGAACACAAAGATCAGTTCCTTGTTGACGCTTATTTCAAAAAATGAGAGCATGGTATGGATAATCAGCAGGATTTAAATGGATATTCCGGCGGCTCACCACGTGCTATGCCTCCCCGTGGATTTCCCGTAAGCGAATTCGAAAATCGCCTTAGCCGCGCCCAACGCTTGATGCACGAGCAAGGGCTTGCGGCACTGCTACTTACTACGGAACCGGAGATTCGCTACTTTTCGGGCTTTCTGACCCAGTTCTGGCAAAGCCCAACCCGGCCCTGGTTTATGGTGGTTCCTTTTTGGGGCAAGCCGATTGCCGTTATCCCCGAAATCGGTACGGCGACAATGGCCGCTACCTGGATCGACGATATTCGCACCTGGCCGTCGCCTGCGCCTGATGACGATGGGATTTCGCTGCTGGCCTGGACGCTGCTCGAAGTGGCGGGCCGCACCGGCCGTGTTGGTCTGCCGATGGGGCCGGAAACGCATCTCCGTATGCCGCTGGCCGATTTTGAGGCTCTCCGCGCCAAAATTGGCGGCATCGAGTTTGTGGATGTAACGTCCATCATTCAGAGGCTGCGTCTCGTGAAGTCGGAGGCCGAAATCGCCAAGATAGCGGCTATTTGTGCTATCGCGTCCGATGCCTTCGAGGCCCTGCCGCACTTAATCGCTCCGGGCGATACGGAGGAATCGGTCTTCCGTACGTTCAAAATCGAACTCCTACGCTGTGGAGCCGATGATGTGCCTTATCTGGTCGGTGGAGCCGGTTCTGGTGGCTATGGCGATATTATTTCGCCCCCATCGCGTCGACCGTTGCAATCAGGCGATGTGTTAATGCTCGATACCGGCTCCGTTTTCGACGGCTACTTCTGCGATTTTGATCGTAACTTTGGCATCGACACGGTTGATGATGCTACACGACGGGCTTATGAGACCCTTCATCGAGCCACGGAGGCCGGTTTGCAAGCTGCCCGTCCCGGCGCAACCTGTGCCGATCTCTTTGCCAGCATGGGGCGTGAACTGTCGAATAATGATGAGTCCGGCACGACGACCGGTCGATTGGGGCACGGCATCGGCATGCAGCTTACGGAATGGCCCTCGCATACGGCGTTCGATCAGACGGTGCTGCAACCCGGCATGGTGCTCACCCTCGAACCGGGGTTGAACGTTGGGGCGGGCCGGATGATGGTTCACGAGGAAAATATCGTCATTCGCGATGGCGAGGCCGAACTCCTGACCCGGCGCGCTCCGGCGGAATTGCCTGTGGTAGGAGATTAAGCGATAAGGAGATAGGGAGATTTCTCATGTCAATCTCTTTATCTCTCTATCTTACGCTTCATTTTTATGAAAGTTATTGAATAAGCAGCGGAACGCGCAGAGCAGTCTCGCGTAGAGGATCGATAAGAAGGGCGGGGTACAGTCCGGCCAAGATACAAATTAGGGTCAGTATCACAATAATAATGAGCAGAAAACGCGGTTCTTGAGCATCCTGTACCATGGTTTTTACGTAAGAATCATCGTCAGAGTCGGCATCGAGCAAGGCCCAAAGCCCCCGCAGATAGCCCACCGCCACGCCGATGCCACCTAACACTAAAAAGAGCACAAACGAGGGATCCTGCTCCGCAACCGCGCGTAGAAGCTGCCAATAAGGAGCAAAGCCGGCGGTAAAGGGCGCACCGGCCAGAGTTACCCCGCCAACGATGATACCGGCTGAGGCAAACGGCATCTTCCGGATCATCCCCCTAATATAAGAAAAGCCGTCGCTTACGACTTGTAGATACAATGTCGAGGTGCTGACGGCGATAAGCACCAGCGCCAAAGTTCTAACCGCCAGATTGACCAACACCGTCAGGACGACCGCCTGGCCGCCTACACCCAACAGCGCCAACGTGCAGCCGATATTATAGAGCGCGGCAAAGCCCATAAGCTCGCTAAAGCCGCGCTGCATACTGGCCCACATTCCGCCGACAAATGCCGTCGCCACCCCGGCGATGACGATGGCCTCTATTAAAAAGCTGGAGTCGGTTAGCCATGGCAAATCGACAAACAAATTGACCAGCGTGGAAAAGACCACCACCGGAAAAGTAATAAGCACAAAGGCCGCCGTAATGGGAGACGAATCGGTGGCGGTACTGGTCAACCAGCCATGGAAAGGCACAACCGCCAGCCACAGCGCAAAACCAACCCCCACAAACATGGCGGTCTGATCGATTTCCTCTAGCGTAACAACGCCACCGCTCAATTGGTAGACATCAATGCGCCAGGCGGCCAGAAGAAAAATCGGGGTAGCTAACGAAATCAGCGTCAAAAAGCGCAAAGCAGCTCGCGTTGACTCCAGCCGTTGGGTTTGGATGACAAAAACCATCAAAATAGCGGCCAGCTCGATGAAGATAGCCGTAATGCCCAAATGCCGCGATAGACTGGCGGCCACAAACATCCCTAAAATAATCAGAGCAGCGGGATAAAATACCCGTCCTTCTTGGCCGGTAACTTTCCCTAAATAGGCAACACGGTTCTCTTGCGCCACCGACAAGAGTGTGAGCGTGAGATATAAAATTGACGTAGCGGAGAACAACATCGTCAGCGTGGTTTGCGAGAGCGGATCGAAGGCGATGGGCCGGCCCAGCAGGTTAAGAACCACCCCCGTCGGCAAATTCACCGCAATCCAGGCCGAGAGGAAGGTGATTAGCGCCGCGACTATAGCCCCCACACCTACTCGGCGCAGCAAATAGACAATCGGCGCAATGCCGACAGGCAGGGCAATCAACCATAAAGCCGGCGGCATCAGACCTCTTCCTCCAAGCCGGTGCCTTTGACCACAGTCAGATAACCCACGGCCAGCGCGATCAGCAAGTTAACCGATCCCCAGAGGCCGGTTAACAGCAGGCTGCTTTCTAAAGTCGCATAAAACAGATCGAACCCGAGTAGAACCGTAAACAGGCCATGCCCGGCCTTTAAGGGATCTTCGGTGATAACTAAGGTGACCAGACCGGCGATAACCAACCAATAGACAGCGGTTGTAACACTGCTGGCCAGGCCGGGTAGGGGGAAACTGCTGCTGACGGTTAGGGTGACTAAAATCATAATCAACCCAACAAAAATCCGAAAAACCAATCCGGTGGGGGTCGAGCTATATTGGCCGGTTAAGGCGCTCATACCGTCAGATAATCTGCGCCATTGGGTGAAACTAAACGAGCTTGCTCCGATAAGGCTCGATGACGCTCTCCCGGAAATTTGGCGAGCCGACAAAAACAATATAGGACAGATAAACGCCCCAATCAAAACCTTCAAAACCGCAATATCCGGCCGTACCAATCGTAACAGCATAATGCCAACCAGTATATATTGGGCCAGAAGCGACATAATGAGAACCCGCCAGTCTTTTGATAACAAGATCGTGGTCGCTGTGATAAAAAGGCCCAAAAGCGCGGTTTCGGACGTAACAAATTTAAGTTGATTTAAAAGTTCCGGCAAAGATAGCATGGTGTTAGCTCAATAAAATTACCAATGCGCCAACGAGAGCAGTAAAAATGGCCCAACCAACATAGTGCTGGCCCTCAAGAATAACTCGAATGCGCAAACCAAACTTTCCAATTTCTCTAAAAACAATTTGTCCCCACTGGAGCAGCCAGCCTAAACGGGCAATGTGGATGACGGTATCGGTAGGGATACGAAGCCGATCAATAATACTATACCGGAAGTAACCCAGAAAGCTACCGATAATCGGTTCGATAATACTGATGGCGATCGCGGCGACGGAAAGATCTAAACTGGCTATCGACAGATCACTCTGCGTTAGCGCCGAGAAAATGTAGGGGGCCAATCCTGGCGTTAGAAACGGAACCATCGCCACGATCCCAATGGTTGACCACCAACTGTTCACTTCATCGCCACGTGCTACGGTGAACCAATAGCGCACTAGCCCGCTCAAAGCCAACGCTTCGGCCAAAATGACAAACACGATCATCACCGGCTGGTTTGTCGCCAGCAGCGATTGGTAAATTGAAAGTTTCGCCACCCAACCCAATGAAAATGGTGCGCCGATAAGCGTCAATGTTGCCGCTGCCGCCGGCAGATAAGGCCACGACCAGGCCTGCTCCTTAAATCGAGGCCGACCCAAAGCCGGTGTTACCCACAACGCCACCAAGCTCAAAATCAAGCCGACAGCAAAGGCAGCCACGGCCCCGGTTGCCAACGGCTGGGCGAGCAAAATCAGCAAAACTTCGGTTAAGATCAGCCACGTCAGCAAAGCCGAACGCGTACGCTGCGTTTCTTCGGCGGTGTCGTCACTGTCTACCAGGCTGGTTAGCCAGGCCAGCAGACCGCTAAGCAAGGCGGTTAAGACAATAAGCCAGCGAATGATTTCCGGCAAAGGTTGCCCGATAGCTCTAATGGTGAGATAAATCCCGGCGGTTAGGGATAGGCACTGGTAGATTAAGCGGGCGTTGTTACTCCACCGGCTATGGGTTGCCACTTCCAAAAATGGATACAACCCCAGCCGCATCCACAGCGCCAATCCCAAAATTGAAAAACCGGTTGCGGGTGCTGTCGATGCCATTAAACTCGCCAGTAAAATACCGCCGGTGGTCATAACTCCCAAAAAGAGACGCGCAATCGCTAAGCCGTGATGCCTTTGGTTTAGCCAATAGAGGGCCGCCACGGTATCGAACGCGACAATAGCATACACCAGCGTTAAACCGTTGGCGGCCACAAAAAGGAAGCACGCCCCTGCGCCCAGGGTAAACCAACCGGCTACGCGTGTCCAGGTAATCGCATCGGATGAAGTTGAGAGTGGATCAAAATGAAGGAGCGTTACCGCCAGCAGCACCAAAATAACCACAATTAAAAAAGGAAGGCTCAACAGATCGGCCCGAACCGACAAAGTCGCAACCGATTGCGGAGTGGAGAAGTTCCAGCCGGAGAGCATGTAAAGACCCTCATTGAGAGCTTCAGGGTCCGTTGACAGTTGAATAAACAGCAACGATAACCCGGCCAACCCAGCCAAACCCGGTACGCTAAAATAGCGTATCCCCAGATGGTTTTGCCACTGCTGCGGCAGTCGCGGGCCTACGATTAACAAAACTAAAGCGCTCAACAGCAAGATAGCCGCCGGCGCCAGTGGAGAAAAGTAACTCAGTAACATGAAGCCGAAATTTTAGCACAGTTGCAAAGGAGAATCAATTTACCCCTATAGACTCCGTTATTTTGCAGAACTTGACAGCCCCCAGCCGATATGATATATTTTCGATGTTAAAAATTAAAAAAAGCTACGACGGAAACGAGTACGTAAGCGTCGATGCCCAGCGAGTTCGGGATGGTGGAAGCCGAGCGCATCAAACTTACCGAAAATCCTTCCAG